>JAGTVE010000296.1 GCA_018224485.1 Thioalkalivibrio sp.
CGACGTGGTGCGGCTGATCGACCTGACCCCGCACCGGCACATCGAAAGGGAGATGATGCTGGTGAAGGTCAAGGTCACCGACAATACCGGCCGCGAGGAGGCCAAGCGCCTCACCGACATCTTCCGCGGCAACGTCGTTGATGTCTCACAAGAGACCTACGTGATCGAGCTGACCGGTCACGGCAGCAAGCTTGATTCCTTCCTGGAGGCGCTGCAGAACTTCCCGGTGATGGAGGTCGTGCGTTCAGGCGTCATGGGCATCGCCCGGGGCGACGTCGCACTACACCTGTAGGAGATCTCCGGGCGCGATGCGCTTTCGGGGCGGCTCAATCGGGGCCAAGGCCCGCTCCTAAGTGGTGGTTTTGCGAGAATGGGGCATACCGCCCTCGGCAGACGGTGGCGAAACCCCTATACTATCCGGTTTCGGACCGGCACCTGACGAACTCCGCGGCCACCGGCACGGGCGGCCGCCTTCATTTTGGGCGACAAGGAACCACGACATGAATCTCTACTACGACAAAGACGCCGATCTCTCCATCATCCAGGGCAAGAAGGTGGCCATCATCGGCTACGGCTCGCAGGGCCATGCCCATGCCAACAACCTGAAGGATTCCGGTGTCGACGTCACCGTTGGACTGCGCCCCGGTTCCGGCTCCCGCGCCAAGGCCGAGCAGTCCGGCCTGAAGGTCGCCGACGTACCCGAAGCCGTCGCCGCGGCCGATCTGATCATGATCCTGACCCCGGACGAGTTCCAATCCCGCCTGTACGGGACCGAAGTCGAACCGAACCTGAAGCAGGGCGCGACGTTGGCCTTCGCCCACGGCTTCGCGATCCACTACAACCAGATCGTGCCGCGCGCCGACCTCGACGTGATCATGATTGCGCCCAAGGCTCCCGGCCACACCGTGCGCAGCGAGTTCGTGAAGGGCGGCGGCATCCCCGACCTGATCGCCGTGTTCCAGGACGCCTCCGGGCGCGCGCGCGAGACGGCGCTGTCCTATGCCTCGGCGATCGGCGGCGGCCGCACCGGTATCATCGAGACCACCTTCAAGGACGAGACCGAGACCGACCTGTTTGGCGAGCAGGCTGTGCTCTGCGGCGGCGCCGTGGAACTGGTCAAGGCCGGTTTCGAAACGCTGGTCGAAGCCGGGTACGCGCCGGAGATGGCCTACTTCGAGTGCCTGCACGAACTGAAGCTGATCGTCGACCTGATGTACGAGGGTGGCATCGCGAACATGAACTACTCGATCTCGAACAACGCCGAGTACGGCGAGTACGTGACCGGACCGAAGGTGATCAACGAGGAGTCGCGCTACGCGATGCGCGAGGCGCTGCACCGGATCCAGACTGGCGAGTACGCGAAGTCCTTCATTCAGGAGGGGGCCGCGAACTATCCGTCGATGACCGCCTACCGGCGGCTGAACGCGGCCCACCCGATCGAGCAGGTCGGCGAGCGTCTGCGCTCGATGATGCCCTGGATCGCCGCGAACAAGCTCGTCGACAAGAGCCGCAACTGACCACACCGGGCCCGGGTCTCCCGGGCCCTCGCCGGTATCGCGCGGCGTGCGCTGCGGGTCCGGCCGGAGCGACCGCATGTTTCCCGTTGCCCCAGAAGGAAGACTCTTCGTGATCGGCACTGCCTGGCTTGCGGTGATCACACTGCTGTTCGGATATACCGAAATGGGGTTCTTCCTGGTGACGCTCGCGATCGCCCTCCTGCTGCTGTTCCGCGATTTCGTGCGCCGCCTGCCGCCGACTGCACTCGGTGTGGTGGCGCCGGCCGATGGCGTGGTGCAGTCCGTGGAGGCAGCCCGGGATCCCTTCTCTGGCAGGCCCGCCCGGCGCATCGTGATCCGCCAGCGGGCGCTGGGCGAATACAACCTGCATGCACCGCAGGAGGCCACCGTCACCCAGCGTTACTGGCCGGGCAAGGGGACGGACGAGGAAGCCGATCCGCAACTCGCCGGCCACCTTGCATTCGCGTTTGAAACCGACGAGGAACAGACCCTCTCGCTCGCGCTCGACCTGCGCCGCTGGCCGCGCTTCATCCGCGTCGGAGCGATCACCGGGAGTCGCTTCGGACGGGGGAAACGGCTGGGCCTGGCGGGTTTCGGACTCCACGTGAGCCTCTGGGTGCCGGACAGCACCCTCGTTTCCACGCATCCCGGCCAACGGGTGCGGGGCGGCAGTGACCTGCTCGGTTCCCTGCCGGAGACGCGGGAAGACGGGGCACAGGCGGCGAGACCATGAACGAGCGGATACCGGAACGGGAGAATCCCGGGCCGCGGCGCCGGGTATTCCTTCTGCCCAACCTGTTCACCACCGGAGTCCTCTTCTCGGGCTTCTTCGCGGTGGTCTCGGCGATCAACGGGGATTTCATCACCGCCGCGATCGCGGTCTTCGTCGCGATGGTGCTCGACGGACTGGACGGACGCGTTGCACGCCTGACCAATACCCAGAGCGAGTTCGGTGCCCAGTACGATTCCCTGTCGGACCTCGTCGCCTTCGGGCTTGCGCCGGCCCTGATCGCCTACCTGTGGCAGCTGCACGAGCTCGGCAATCTCGGCTGGGTGGCCGCCTTCTTCTACGCAACCGCCGCGGCACTGCGGCTCGCCCGCTTCAATTCCCGCCTCGCCGCGGCAGACAAGCGCTTCTTCCAGGGACTGCCGAGTCCCGCGAGTGCGGCCCTGGTGGTGGGCACGGTCTGGGTGATGGAGGACATGTCCGTCTTCTCCGAGGCACCCCTGGTGCTGATGATCATCGCGCTGGTGGTCACGGTGACCGCGGGCGCGTTGATGGTCAGCAATCTCACCTATTCCAGCTTCAAGGACATGGACTTCCGCCATCGCGTGCCCTTCTTCGCGATGCTTGCGGTCGTCGGCGTGCTGATGCTCGCAGCCCTGGATCCGCCCAAGGTCCTGCTCGCCGGCTTCCTGCTGTACGCCCTGTCCGGGCCCCTGCTGACCCTGGAACGCTGGCGTCGCCATCGGTCCCGACGGACCTCCTGACAGAAGCCAATCGAATACCGAGACCATGAGCAAAGACGCACTGATCATCTTCGACACCACCCTGCGCGACGGCGAGCAGAGCCCCGGCGCGTCCATGACCCGCGAAGAGAAGCTGCGGATCGCGCATCTGCTGGAAAAACTCCGGGTGGACGTGATCGAGGCCGGGTTTCCGGCCGCCAGCATCGGGGACTTCGAGGCGGTGCGCGCGGTGGCGCGCGCGGTGAAGGACAGCCGCGTCTGCGGCCTGACCCGCGCGCGGATAGAGGACATCGACCGGGCCGCCGAGGCGCTAAAGGACGCGGTGGCCCCGCGTATCCACACCTTCATCGCCACCAGCCCGATCCACATGCAGCACAAGCTGCGCATGACCCCGGACCAGGTCGTCGAGAACGCGGTGACAGCGGTCCGGCACGCCCGCCAATACAGCGATGACGTCGAATTCTCGGCGGAGGATGCCGGCCGGTCCGAGATCGACTTCCTGTGCCGGGTGATCGAGGCGGCGATCGATGCCGGCGCGCGCACGATCAACATCCCGGACACGGTCGGCTACGCGATCCCGGAGGCCTTCGGGCACACGATCGCGACCCTGCTCGAGCGCGTCCCGAATTCCGACCGCGCCGTGTTTTCGGTGCACTGCCACAACGACCTCGGGCTGGCCGTGGCCAATTCCCTGGCGGCGGTGCAGAACGGCGCGCGGCAGGTGGAGTGCACCATCAACGCCCTCGGCGAGCGTGCTGGCAACGCGTCGCTGGAGGAGATCGTGATGGCGGTGCGTACCCGCCAGGACATCTTCCCCGTGGAGACGCGTATCGACACCACGCAGATCGTGCCCTGCTCGCGCCTGGTGTCGAACGTCACCGGTTTTCCGGTGCAGCCGAACAAGGCCATCGTCGGCGCGAATGCCTTCGCCCACGAGTCCGGGATCCACCAGGACGGCGTGCTGAAGCACCGGGACACCTACGAGATCATGCGCGCCGAGGATGTCGGTTGGAGCGCCAACCGCATGATCCTCGGCAAGCACTCCGGGCGTAACGCGCTGCGCTCCCGCCTGCGCGAGCTCGGGGTCGAGTTCGAGAGCGCGGAACAGCTGGACGAGGTCTTCGCACGGTTCAAGGAGCTCGCGGACAAGAAGCACGAGATCTTCGACGAGGATCTGCAGGCGCTGGTCTCGGAGCTCGCGCCGGAGGCCTCCGACCGGTATCGCCTCAAGAGCCTGCGCGTGTGCTCGGAGACCGGCACCACGCCGCGCGCCGAGGTGCGGCTGGAGGCCGACGAGCGTGTGCTCAGCGGGGCCGCCGAGGGTGGTGGGCCGGTCGATGCCGCCTTCCAGGCGGTGGAATCCATCGTGCAGAGCAGGACGGACCTGCTGCTCTATTCGGTGAACAACATCACCTCCGGGACCGACGCCCAGGGCGAGGTGACCGTCCGCCTGTCGCGCGGTGGTCGCATCGTGAACGGGCAGGGGGCGGACACCGACATCGTGATCGCCTCGGTCAAGGCCTACCTGAACGCGCTGAACCGGCTCATGGTGCCGCTGGAGCGGGCCCACCCGCAGCATGACGGCGTCTGAGGCCCGCCGGTGCCGCTGAGCACCCGCAAGCGCGAGGTGCTGCACCAGATGGGAATCCCCATCTGGGTGCCGCGACAACGGTCGCCCGCCCAGGACCCGCTCATCGAGAGGGCGACGGATGTCCCGGCAGCCCCGCCGCAGGAACCGGCGGCCGGCGTAACGGTTGCTCAGATTCCGGTCGCGCAGATGGACTGGGCGGATCTCGGAGCACGAGTGGCCTCCTGCACCGCATGCGCCGAACTCGCTCAGCGCCGCACGCAGACGGTCTTTGGGGTCGGGGATCCGAAGGCCAGCTGGCTCTTCATCGGCGAGGCCCCCGGCTCCGAGGAAGACCGGCGCGGCGAGCCGTTCGTGGGCCGTGCCGGCCGCCTGCTGGACAACATGCTCGCGGCCCTGGGCCTGCGCCGCGGAGAAGACGTCTACATCGCCAACGTCCTGAAATGCCGGCCGCCGGGAAACCGCGACCCTCTGCCGGCCGAGGCCGCTGCGTGCAGGGCGTTTCTGGACAGGCAGATCGACCTGATCCAACCCAGCGTGATGGTTGCGCTCGGCCGGGTCGCCGCACAGTCCCTGCTGCGCAGTGATGCGCCTCTGGGCCGACTCCGGGGACGGGAGCACGGCTTCAGGGGCGTGCCGCTGGTGGTCACCTACCACCCGGCCTACCTGCTGCGGTCGCCGGCGGACAAGGCAGGTGCCTGGAGTGATCTGCTGCTCGCCCGCTCGCGGGCGCTCAGGGGTTGAGGCCGGTAACGCGATGGAAACACGAGTCGCATCGCAGGAGGGGGCATCCACGTGCGGTCGGGAGACCGCCGCGGCATGAGCGCATGCCTCGAACCCGAACCCACGCTGCGCCGCATGCGGCCGGGCGATGTCGAAGGCGTGATGCGGGTGGAATGCGCCGCGTATGCGTTTCCCTGGACGTCGGGCATCTTCCGCGACTGCATGCGGGTCGGCTATGGCTGCTGGGTACTGGAATGCGAGCGTCGCCTGGTCGGCCACTCGGTGATTTCCATTGCCGCCGGCGAGGCACACCTGCTGAATCTCACCATCGACGTGGACCACCAGCGCCAGGGGCTGGGGCGCTTCCTGCTCCGCGGCATGGTCGCGAAGGCGCGCGGCGAGGGGGTGGAAACCGTCTTCCTCGAGGCACGACCCTCGAATGTCGCCGCGCTCAGCCTCTATCGCGCCGAAGGCTTCAGCCGGGTGGGCACGCGGCCCCGGTATTATCCCGGCGAGGACGAGCGCGAGGACGCCTGGGTCTTTTCCATCCGGCCCTGACGACGAAGATCTCCCTCCACCGACTTTGCGGTTCAGGGCGGCGGCTACTATGATCTGTCGTGCCATCAACCCGTTGACGCTCCAACCTCGATCTTCTTTGAAGAGGATGCCGGCATGACCAGGAATCTCCCCGTGCTTTACCCCGTGTTCGTGGTGCTCGCGTGCATGTTCGCCGCCCCCGCGATTGCCCAGGCGCCGTCGGGCGCGGAACGGCAGCAGGAACTGCTTCGAATCTGGTACGAGATCCGCGAAGGGGTCGCCGAGACCGGTGACATCGACGCAAAATACGACGTCGGCGTCGCCAATTTCATCGCACGCGGCACCCCGCAGGACAAGGAGAGCGCCGCCACCTGGTTCCAGCGTGCGGCCGACCGGGGCCACGCGGGCGCCCACTACTACCTCGGCTATATCTACGCCGCCGGCGATGGCCGCGATACGGATCCAGTGAAGAGCCAGGAGCATTACCTGCGCGCGGCGGAGCTCGGACATGCCGATGCCCAGTACCTGATCGGCATCCGCTACGCGAACGGTGAAGGCCTGCGCCGCGATGGCGGAGAGGCCGCGAAGTGGATGTCCCGCGCCGCCGACAAAGGTGTTGCGGGCGCCCAGTACTACATGGGCCAGCTTCGCGAGATGGGACAGCCGGGGGAGGTGCGGCCGGATACCGCGGCAGCGGTACGCCTGTATCGGGAGGCTGCGAATCAGGGGCACGTCCCGGCTAAGAACCGGCTCGGGGAGCTGTATTTCGCTGGTCGGGGGGGTATCGGGCGGGACCTGGGGGAGGCCTACCTGTGGTTCAGCCTGGCCGAGAACCAGGATCGCATCGATGAAGTCAGCCGCCGCATGAGCCGTGGCCAGCTGGCCGCGGCAAACGATCGCGTCGAGGCTCATCTCGCCGAGCTCGTTCGCTGAGTAGCGCTTGCTGCACGAGCATGTAGCGAGTCGCCGAGAGGGCACCCCTCCCACACGGGGCTGGGCGGCCGTGTAGGAGCGTGCCTTGCACGCGAATCGGCGTCGGGTTGGCCCCGGCGTTTGGCGCGCCTGGGGCGTGTTCGCGAGCAGGCTCGCTCCTACAGGGAACCAGCCCCCGTTAACCCGTTGCTGCTCAGCGAGACCCGGGGTCTTCGGGCTCGATGCGCAGCTGCGAGAGGGAGGCGCGGGCCCGCCCGCCGCTGATGTCGGGGATGATGACCAGCTCCAGGACCGTGACACCGGGTATGCC
>JAGTVE010000297.1 GCA_018224485.1 Thioalkalivibrio sp.
CCTTCTGCAGCGTCAGGGCCGGTTGCGCCAGGAACTCGAAGAGGCCGAGGCCGCCTGGATGGAGGCGCTGGAGGCCCTGGAAGGCGCGACTGCCCGAACGTGACGGAGCCGTTCGCCGTCACCGCGGAACACGTTGATACGTGCCACGGGATGCTGCGGCCGGCTCGGAGCGAACGGTATCCGGTCAGAAATAAGGTCGCGCACTCTCCCCTCTCCCGCTTGCGGGAGAGGGGCCGGGGGTGAGGGCCCGACGCCACACCCCCTCCCCAACGCTCTCCCGCAAGCGGGGGAGGGGGATCCTCATCGTCGGGGTGTGGCCGCGCGCCATGGGAATTGGCCCGTCGTCCATCGGACGAACGGGACGCTCAGTCCCTGGCCCACGACAGCCGGGTCGGGATCTCGTCGGCCCAGCGGTGCGGTTCCAGGCCGAAATACAGACCGAGCAGCCGATAGATCGCAGGGCATTCCGCTTGCAGGTGGGCGGGTGAAAAGAAGAAGTACTCGGTGACCACCGCAAGGAACTCGGCCGGATCGGTAGCGGCATAGGGGTCGATCACCGGTTCGTCGCCCCGGTCGATCTCCTCCTGGAGTCGCCGGTAGGCGGCACTGAAGGCGTCGGTCCATTCGGCCGGCGGCAGTGTCCCTGGCAGCGGTGGAAAGCCGTTCACGTCACCGTTGCCCGCGTCAAGCGTGTGGGTCATCTCGTGCACGATCACCGCGCCGTCCTCTGCAATATCGCTCCAGGACAGCACGACCGGGCCGCGTTCCCAGGCCTCGCCCGCCTGCGGGACCACCGCCTGGTGATGCACGCCGGCCTCGTCGACCCATTCCTGCTCGGGTGCGAAGGTGTCCGGGTAGACGATTACCGTCTGCCAGTTGCGGTAGGCGTCGATGCCGATATGCAGGATGGGCAGGCAGGCATAGGCCGCGATCAGATGCCGCTGCCACGGGTCGAGCCGCATGCCGATGCCCTTGAAGGTCTTGCGGCCCAGGAATTCGCCGACCCGCTCCCGCAGTGCGTCCATCTCCGCAGGCGACAGCAGGTCCATGAAGGCCACGTCCAGGCGCAGTCGCCGCCATTCGCTGTCGTCCAGCGGGGCAGTGGCGGGTGCGGGCAGCAACCGCTCTCCAAGTCCCCGGACCAGGTTGTTCAGATCGCGAAGCATTACCTCACCGAGCGCAAAGTGACCGGGACCGGTCGTTGCGGTATGTTCCGCAGCTTTCCCGCCGGCGTAAAGGATCAAGCGTGACCCGTCCGGAAAGCAATCTGCAGCATCTCGTGCACGAACTTGGTGAACGCCTGCCCCCGCAGGTGCTGCGGGGCCGCATCGGCCTGGAGAAGGAGACCCTGCGCGTGCAGGCGGCCGGCTCCATTGCCCAGACGCCGCACCCGGCGGCGCTGGGCTCCGCGCTGACCCATCCCTACATCACCACCGACTATTCCGAGTCGCTGCTGGAACTGGTGACACCGCCCTTCGACGACGTGCGCGAGACGCTGGGATTCCTCCAGGACCTGCAGGCCTTTGCCGCGGCCCGGCTGGGCGAAGAGCTGCTCTGGGCGACCAGCATGCCCTGCGTGGTCAACGGCGAGGAGTCGATTCCGGTGGCGCAGTACGGGCACTCCAACGCCGGCCGCATGAAGACCGTCTACCGCGTTGGCCTCGGGCACCGCTACGGGCGCCTGATGCAGGTGATTGCCGGTGTGCACTTCAACTACTCCCCGCAGCCCTCGCTGTGGCCGGTACTGGCCGAGCTGCAGGGCGAGTCCGACACCCGGGCGTACCGGGACCGGCTGATGATGGGCATGGTCCGCAACCTGCTGCGCTTCGGCTGGATGGTGCCCTACCTCTTCGGGGCCTCGCCCGCGGTCTGTAACTCCTTCGTCGACGGGCGCGGGGCAAGGCTCGAGGACTTCGACGACGACAGCAGCTACCTGCCGTTCGCGACCAGCCTGCGCATGGGCGACATCGGCTACACCAACCGCAAGGAGGCGGATACCGGGATCAAGGCCAACTACAACTCGCTGGACGACTACGTGGAGAGCCTGCGCTGCGCGATCACCACCGAGAGCTCCGAGTGGGCGCGCCTGGGCGTGAAGGTGAACGGCGAGTACCGACAGCTGAATGCGAACATCCTTCAGATCGAGAACGAGTACTACAGTACGGTGCGGCCGAAGCAGCCGCTGGAGCGCTTCGAAAAGCCCACCGAGGCGCTGGAATCGCGGGGCGTGGCCTACGTCGAACTGCGTTCGGTGGACGTGAACGCCCAGCACCCGCTCGGGGTCGACGAGAGCCAGCTGCGGTTCCTGGAGACGCTCTGTCTCGCCGCACTGCTGCTGCCGAGCGCACCACTGTCCGCGACTGCAATCGCGGACATCGATGCCAACCTGCTGGAGGTCGCCCACCGGGGACGCGAGCCGGGCCTCACGCTGCGCTGCGAACGGGGCGAGGTGCCGCTGCCGGAGATGGCCCGCGAGATCCTCACGCTGATGCGGCCCGTGGCCGCGGTGCTGGACCAGGGGCTGCCCGGGGATCCGTATCGCCGCTCGCTGAGCGAGCAATGGGGCAAGGTCGAGCAGCCGGCGCTGACCCCGTCGGCGCGCATGCTGGAGGATATGATGGCGCGGGAGGAGGGCTTCTACCGCTACGCCCGGCGGCTGTCCGAGCAGCACCGCGAGACCTTTCGCAGCAACTGCCCGCTGCCGCGCGAGGCCGAGCTGGTGGAACTGGCGCAGCACTCGCTGACGGAACAGGCGGCGATGGAGGCCAGCGACCGCTACGATTTCGACAGCTTCCTGCAGCGGTATTTCGAAGGGAGCCTGGTCGGGATATCCGGGGCACGCACCTTCATACGGTGAGGCCCCCTCCCCAACCATTATTACGAGCATCCTGCCCTCCGCCCCGCCTGCGGCGGTCAGAGTCGCTCCCGGCCGATTGGTCCCCGCAACCGGGAATAGACTTCTCCCCTCTCCCGCTTGCGGGAGAGGGCCCGGGGTGAGGGCCGGGGGTGAGGGCCGGACGGGAATCTCACCCGATCGTATTTGGAATTAAACGGCCCTTCCACGGTCCCTGACATCGTGGAGGGGTGCCGCCCATCCGGGTGGATGTCTGCACCGAACCATGGACCCGCCCGGGTCCCATGCAGCCACGGCGCCATGCCGGAACTCGGAGAATCGAAGACCGTGTCACGAAACCTGCCCTGGCGCACGCCCGTCCCCCGGGGTGCAGCGTGCTGAGAGCGATCACCGCGCTGCTCGTCCTGGCCATCCTCGCCGGTGGCGGCCTGTGGTTATGGTCGGCGCAGGAGCAGGGCAGTGGCAATGCGAGTCCCGCCGCCGGCGCCGCGGGCGAGCGGCGAATCCCGGTGCGGGTGGCGGTGGTCGAGTCGCGCCGCTTCGAGACGGTGCTGGAGTCCCTGGGCACCACGCAGGCCAACGAATCCGTGACCCTGACCGCGACCGTCACCGCGAACGTCGCGGAGATCGCCTTTGACGACGGGGACGAGGTCGAGGCGGGCCAGGTCCTGGTGCGTCTGGCCTCCGCGGAAGAGCTGGCTGACCGGCGCGAGGCCGAGGTGGCGCTGTTGGAGCAACGCCGGGAACTGGACCGTATCCGCGGTCTGGCCGCAGATGGCATCGTGCCTCAGCAGCAGGTGGACCGGCAGCGCTCCCGGGTCGAAGAGGCGGAGGCGCGGCTGGCGGCGGTGGCCGCGCGGCTGTCCGACCGCGTGATCCGGGCGCCGTTCTCCGGGGTCCTCGGGCTGCGCCGGGTCAGTACCGGCACGCTGGTGACGCCGGGCACCGCCATTGCGACGCTGGACGACATCTCGGTGATCAAGGTGGACTTCACCCTGTCCGAGCGCTTCCTGGGTGCGGTGCGGCAGGGCATGCCGATCGAGGCCCGCAGCGTGGCATTCCGCGACCGCGTCTTCGAGGGCAAGGTCACCGCCGTCAGCACCCGTGTGGACATCGCCACCCGGACGGTCACCGTGCGCGCTGAGATCGACAATGCGGAGAAGGAACTGCGCCCCGGCATGCTGCTGACCACACGGCTGCCGCTGGATCCGGCAGAGCGCCTGGCAGTCCCCGAAGGCTCGGTGGTGGCCCGGGCGGACCAGCACTTCGCGTTTGTGCTGGCCGACGACGACACCGTGATGCGGCGGCAGATCACGATCGGCCGCCGCCAGCCCGGCCTGGTCGAGGTGCTCGACGGCCTCGCCGAGGGCGACCGCGTCGTCAACGACGGCATCCTGCGGGTGCGCGAGGGCACGCGGGTCGATGTCCTCGACGGAGACGCCGCATGATCATCTCCGATATCGCCAACCGTCGGCCGGTACTTGCGGTCGTCTTCAATCTGCTGCTGGTCACCTTCGGACTGATCGCCTACCAGCAGCTGCCGCTGCGGGAATACCCGGACATCGATGCGCCGGTGATCACGGTCTCGACCAACTATCCCGGCGCCAGTGCAGAGATCATCGAGCGCGAGGTCACCCAGCGGCTGGAGGACCGGATCGCCGGCATCGAGGGCATCCGCTACATCCAGTCGAGCAGCCGGGACGGCCGCTCGTCCATCACCATCGAGTTCAACCTGAACCGGGACATCGACGCGGCTGCGAATGATATCCGCGAGGCAGTCTCCCGCGTGCTGCGGTCCCTTCCGGACGAGGTGGACCCCCCGCAGGTGACCAAGGCCGATGCCGACGCCCGGCCGGTTCTTTGGCTGAACCTCTCGAGCACCCGGATGGACGGGCTCGAACTCGCCGACTACGCGCGCCGGCACCTGATCGACCGGATCTCGGTGGTGGACGGCGTTGCGCTGATCCGCCTGGGCGGGGAGCGCAACTACGCGATGCGCATCTGGGTCGATCGCGAGGCACTGGCCGCCCGTGGCCTGACCGTCGCCGACATCGAGGACGCACTGCGCAGCGAGAACGTGGAGCTGCCGGCGGGCCGGGTGGACTCGGTGGACCGGGAGTTCAGGGTGCGCGTGGACCGCATGTACCGCAGCGCGGAGGACTTCGCGAGCCTGGTCGTCAAGCGCGCGGACAACCAGCACCTGGTGCGGTTGGGCGAAGTCGCCGAGGTGACGCTGGGCTCGGACTCGGAGCGTACCGAGTTCCGTGGCAACGGGGACGACATGGTCGGCCTTGGCATCATCCGCCAGGCCAACGCCAACGTGCTGGACGTCGCACAGGGCGTGAAGCAGGTGGCGGAGGGGCTGCAGGCGCAGTTGCCGGAGGGGACCTCGCTGGTGGTGACCTACGACTCCTCGGTATTCATCGAGGGCGCGATCCGGGAGGTCTTCATCACCCTGGCCATTGCCACCATCGCGGTGGTTCTGGTGATCTACCTGTTCCTGGGGAGCTGGCGTGCCACGCTGATTCCGGCGGTGACCGTGCCGGTCGCGATCACCGCCACCTTCATCGGGGTGGCCGCCCTCGGGTTCTCGGTGAACCTGCTGACACTGCTCGCGCTGGTGCTGGCGATCGGGCTGGTGGTGGACGACGCGATCGTGATGCTGGAGAACATCCACCGGCGCATCGAGCGTGGCGAACCGGGACTGCTGGCCGCCTATCGCGGCGCCCGGCAGGTCGGTTTCGCGATCGTGGCGACGACCTCCGTGGTGGTGGCCGTGTTCGTGCCGCTCGCCTTCCTCAGCGGTACGGTGGGCAAGCTCTTTACCGAGTTTGCGCTCGCGATCGCGATCGCGGTGGTCTTCTCGAGCCTCGTGGCCCTGACCCTGGCGCCGGTGCTCTCCGGACGGCTGATGCGCAAGGGGGACGACGACACCGGGGTCGCACGCGTGATCAGCCGAAGCTTCGGCGCGCTGGAACGCGGTTACGCGCGCTTGCTGGAGCGCAGCCTGCCGAAGGCCTGGGGCGTGGTTCCGCTGCTCGTGCTGAGCCTCGCCGGGGTGTGGTGGCTGGTGAACACCCTCCCCGAGGAGTTCGCCCCCCGCGAGGACCGTGGGGCCTTCTTCATCATGGTCAATGGCCCCGAGGGCGCCAGCTTCGAGTACATGAGCGAGCGGATGGCCGAGGTGGAGCGGCGGCTGCTGCCCCTGACCGAGGCGGGCGACGTGCGCCGCATCCTGGTGCGCACGCCGCGCGGCTTCGGCGGTTCGGAGGCGGTGAACAATGGCTTCGTGATCGTGATCATGCACCACTGGGACGACCGGGAGCGGAGCGCCTGGCCGGTGATCGACGAGATCAACGCGTCGCTCGCGGAGATCCCGGGAATCACCGCGCGTGCGATCATGCGGCAGGGACTCTCCCAGGGGCGGATCGGGCCGCCCGTGCAGTTCGTGATCACCGGTCCCGACTACGATGACCTCGCGCAGTGGGGGGAGGACCTGCTGGCGCGCGCCGAGGAGATTCCGGGGCTCGCGCGCCTCGAACTCGACTACAAGCCGACCCAGCCCCAGATCGCGGTGCGCATCGATCAGGATCGGGCGGCGGATCTCGGTGTGTCGCTCGCGACCGTGGGCCGGACCCTGGACGTGATGCTGGGCGGCCGCAGCGTGACCAGCTTCATCAACCGCGGCGAGGAATACGACGTGATCGTCGAGGGCCGCTCCGATCAGCGGCGCACGCCCGGCGACATCTCGAATCTCTACGTGCGCTCGGACCGCGGGGCGCTGATCCCGCTGTCCAGCCTGATCAGCTACGAGGAGGTGGCGGGCGCCGGGTCGCTCGAGCGCTACAACCGCGCCCGCGCGGTGACGCTGACCGCCGCAGTAGAGGAGGGATACACGCTCGGGCAGGCGCTGGCCGATCTGGAGGCGGCCGCCAACGAGGTGCTGCCGGAGGAGGCGGGGATCGACTACAAGGGCGAGTCCCTGGAGATGCGGGAGGGGACACAGGAGATAGTGTTCATCTTCGTGCTGGCGCTGCTGGTGGTCTACCTGGTGCTGGCGGCGCAGTTCGAGAGCTTCGTGCACCCGTTCGTGATCATGCTGACCGTCCCGCTCGCGATCGTCGGGGCGCTGCTGGGGCTCCATCTGACGGGACAGACGCTGAACATCTACAGTCAGATCGGCATGGTGATGCTGATCGGCCTCGCGGCCAAGAACGGCATCCTGATCGTCGAGTTCGCCAACCAGCTCCGCGATCACGGGCGGGAATTCAACCGCGCGGTGATCGAGGCCGCCAGCATGCGCCTGCGGCCGGTATTGATGACCGCACTGACCACGGTGGCGGGTTCGATTCCGTTGATCCTGGCCACCGGTCCGGGCTCCGAGACCCGTTTCGTGATCGGGGTCGCAATCTTCTCGGGCGTGCTGTTTGCGACGCTGTTCACGCTGTTCGTGATCCCGGCCGCCTACACCCTCCTCGCGCGGCGCACGCAGTCGCCGAAGGCCACCACGCGGCAAATCGAGGGGCTGAGTGACCGCATCGAGGATGTCGACCGCGATCCGGAGATTGGCGACGGCGCCACCCAGGACAGGAGTTCATAGGTAGCCGCAAGAGCACTCCCTCCCCCGCGTGCGGGGACAAATCCGCCGGGAGCGACTCGAACCGCCGAAGGCGGGCCCGAAGGGCGGAGGGCAGGATGCCCGTAGTAACGGTTGGGGATGGGGGGCGGGCGCGGTTCAGTCCGGCTCGAAGTCCAGTACCGCCGAGTTGATGCAGAAGCGCAGGCCGGTGGGCTCGGGCCCGTCCGGGAAGACGTGTCCAAGGTGCGACTGGCAGCGTGCGCAGCGGACCTCGGTGCGGAGCATGCCGTGGCTCGAATCCCGGTGCTCGCTGACGGCGTCCGGGATGGTGGGGGCCGTGTAGCTGGGCCAGCCCGACCCGGAATCGAACTTTTCCGACGAGCGGAACAGCTCGGCGCCGCAGACCACGCAGCGATAGCGCCCGGATGCCTTGTGTGCGTGGTAGGCGCCGGTGAAGGCGGGCTCGGTCCCGCCCTCGCGGGCGATGTGGTACTGCTCCGGCGTCAGCCGCTGCCGCAGTTCGGTGTCGGATATCGGGTCGGATGGGGACATGGCGCCTCCGGTGTCGTGACTCCCTCGCTGCAGTATTCCTGCGCACAGGCCGGAAATGGAAATGTCCCCCCCATGATCGGTGCAATGCCCCGTCGCACCCACGAGGCCAGCCCTCTGGCCGACAAGGCACCGACTGAACCCCGCGGCGCTGGGCATCTGCCCAGCGCCGGATCGTCCACAGGGCGGGCCGTACACGCGGTCTTCGGGGTTGCAGGATCTGCACCTGCATCTGGCCGAGCCGGGGCGGGTTGTGTATCGTTCAGCACCATGAAGAAGACCCAGAGCAAGGCACGGGCAGGCGAGGGCCTCTACCTGGTGCTGGTCAGCGTGCACGGGCTGATACGGGCAAACAATCTGGAGCTGGGGCGGGACGCCGACACGGGCGGGCAGACCCTCTACGTCGTGGAGCTCGCGCGGGCCCTGGCGCGCCACCCCGAGGTCGGCCGCGTGGATCTCCTGACCCGGCGCGTGGTGGACACGCGCGTCGCCAAGGACTACGCCGAGCGCGAGGAGGATCTCGGGGACGGCGCGCGAATCGTGCGCATCGACTGCGGCCCGCGCCGCTACCTGCACAAGGAGAGGCTCTGGCCGCATCTCGACTGCTATGCCGACAACGCGCTCGATCACATCCGCCGCGTCGGCCTCCGGCCGGACGTGATCCACGGACACTATGCCGATGCGGGTTATGTCGCGACGCGCCTGTCCAACCTGCTGGGTGTGCCGATGCTGCAGACCGGCCATTCCCTGGGACGGGTAAAGCGCGACCGTCTGCTGGCCAACAGGATGAAGCAGACGGACGTTGAGGGCCGCTACAACATCTCCGTGCGCATCCAGGCCGAGGAAGAGGCGCTGGCCCACGCGCACCGGGTGATCGCCAGCACCCAGCAGGAGGTGGACGAGCAGTACGCGGTGTACGACAACTACCATCCCTCGCGCATGGTGGTCATCCCGCCCGGGACCGATCTCTCGCGTTTTCGTCCGCCAAGGCGCGGACAGGGCAAGCCGCCGATCTGGGCCAGCATCGCCCGGTTCCTGGAGAAGCCCGAGCGGCCGCTGATCATGGCGCTGTCCCGTGCGGACGAACGCAAGAACATCCGCGGACTGGTGGACGCCTATGCCGGCAGCGAATGGCTGCGCGCGCACGCCAACCTGCTGATCGTGGCCGGCAACCGCGACAACATCGCCGATCTGGAGAAGGGCGCGCGCCAGGTCCTAAAGGACCTGCTGCTGCGTATTGACCGCTATGACCTCTATGGCAAGGTGGCCTATCCGAAGCACCACCAGAGCGACGATGTGCCGGATCTCTACCGGCTGGTCGCGTCCTCCCGGGGTGTCTTCGTGAACCCGGCGCTGACCGAGCCCTTCGGACTCACGCTGATCGAGGCCGCGGCCAGCGGCGCCCCCATCGTCGCGACCAATGACGGCGGACCGCAGGAGATCCTCTCACGCTGTCACAACGGCATGCTGGTGGACCCGCTTGACCCGCCCGGGATCGCGACCGCGATCGCGACCATCCTGGGTGACCGCCAGCTCTGGCGGCGCTTCTCGGACCAGGGCCTGAAGGGTGTGCGCGCGCACTATTCCTGGGACGGACACGCGGCGCGCACCGTGAGCCTGATCAAGCGCCTCGGGCGCGAGGTCAAGCGCGCGCGGCGCGAGCAGCGGTCCGTGTCCGGAAGGCTGGCGGACGTGGATCGCGCGGTGCTCACCGACATCGACAACACCCTGATCGGTGACCCGGGGGCGCTGAAGGCCCTGCTGGCCTGGATCCGCAAGCATCGCACCAAGGTCGCCTTCGGGGTGGCGACCGGACGCAGGCTGGACTCCGCCCAGGAGGCCCTCGCGCGGCACGGCGTGCCGGCCCCGGATCTCTGGATCACCTCGGTCGGCGCCGAGATCTATTACGGTGCGGAGGCCACGCCGGACAAGGGCTGGGAACGGCACATCAGTCACCGCTGGAGGCCCGAGCGGC
>JAGTVE010000298.1 GCA_018224485.1 Thioalkalivibrio sp.
CCATCACTCCACCGGCCCCAGCCGGGCGACCAGACCATCCCAGGCGATCACCACGCCGGGCAGTACACCCACCGTCGTCTCGCCCTGCAATTCCTGCACATCGGGCTTGCCGTAGGCACCGTCGATCAACCGGTAGACCATGACCATCCGGTCGGTGGGGTGCACCAGCCAGTACTCCTTCACCCCCGCGCGCTCGTAGACCTGGCGCTTGCGCACGTGGTCATGTGATGCGGTGGACGGCGAGAGGACTTCGACGACGAAATCGGGCGCGCCACGAACACCGCGGCGGTCCAGCTGCGACGGATCACAGACCACCAGCACGTCGGGTTGCACGACCGTATCGATCTGATCGTCGGCCTCGTTCGCGCGCGGCAGGCGCACGTCGACCGGAGCGATCAATGCCCGACACGGACCGTCGGCAAGTCTGTTCGCGAGTTGCCGGAAAACCTCGCCAGCAACCTCCTGGTGCTCGAGGTCCGGTGCCGGCGCCATCATGAAGGCCTCGCCGTCGACCAACTCGTAGCGGACGTCCTCCGGCCACCCGAGGTAGTCGGCATAGGTGTGGTGAATGCTGTCCCGCCGCGCCAGTCCCATTGGATGCCCGTTGGTTGGTTACCGTCTACTGGGAGTCTATCCCGACGGCGCTGGCGCGCAAACCTGCCCCGGATCACCGGCAACGGCCCGGGCGGCTGTCATCGAGTGCGGCGGCTTGCCGCCGCTTTGGACGCAGGCGACTTGCCCCCCTGCCGCGGAAGCGGGCTTCGGCGAGGGCAAGGCGGGAGCAGGCTCCCGCCCTCCATGGTCGGTCAGAACTGCTGTTCTTCGGTGGAACCCGTCAGCGCGGTGACGGAGGAACCGCCGCCCTGGATCACGGTGGTCACCTCGTCGAAGTAGCCGGCGCCGACCTCCTGCTGATGCGACACGAAGGTGTAGCCGCGCTCGCGGGCCGCGAACTCGGGCTGCTGCACCTTCTCCACGTAGTGGCGCATCCCCTCCCCGCGCGCGTAGCCGTGCGCCAGGTCGAACATGTTGAACCACATGCTGTGGATGCCGGCCAGGGTGATGAACTGGTACTTGTAGCCAAGCTCCGAGAGTTCCTCCTGGAAGCGGGCGATCTGCGTGTCGTCGAGGTTCTTCTTCCAGTTGAAGGACGGCGAGCAGTTGTAGGCGAGCAGCTTGTTCGGGTTCTCGGCGAGCACCGCCTGTGCGAACTCGCGCGCGAAGCCGATGTCCGGCGTGCCGGTCTCGCACCAGACGAGGTCCGCATAGGGCGCATAGGCCAGACCGCGGCTGATCGCCTGCTCGAGTCCGTTCTTCACCCGGAAGAAGCCCTCGGCGGTGCGCTCCCCGGTCAGGAAGGGCCGGTCGTTTTCGTCCACGTCGCCGGTCAGCAGGTTCGCGGCCTCGGCATCGGTGCGGGCGAGCAGCAGCGTGGGGACACCCGCCACATCCGCCGCCAGGCGCGCCGCGATCAGCTTCTGCACCGCCTCCTGGGTCGGCACCAGCACCTTGCCGCCCATGTGACCGCACTTCTTCACCGCCGCGAGCTGATCCTCGAAGTGCACGCCGGCCGCACCGGCCGCGATCATGTTCTTCATCAGTTCGAAGGCGTTCAGCACGCCGCCGAACCCGGCCTCGGCATCGGCGACGATCGGGAGGAAGTGGTCCACGTAGCCCTCGTCACCCGGCCCGATTCCGCGCGACCACTGGATCTCGTCGCCGCGCTGGAAGCTGTTGTTGATCCGGCGGACCATCGTCGGCACCGAGTCGTAGGCATAGAGCGACTGGTCGGGATACATGGTCTCGGAGGTGTTGCCGTCGGCGGCCACCTGCCAGCCGGAGAGGTAGATCGCCTCCATCCCGGCGCGGGCCTGCTGCAGCGCCTGGCCGCCGGTCAGGGTGCCGAGCGCGTTCACGTAGCCCTTGCGGGCGCCGCCGTGGAGCAGCTCCCAGAGCTTCTCCGCGCCCATCCGCGCGTAGGTGTGCTCCGGACGCACGGTACCGCGCAGGCGCACCACGTCCTCGGCCGAATAACCCCGGCGAACGTCGCGCCAGCGCGGGTCTTCCGACCATTCCTGCTCCAGGGCCCGGACCTGCTCCTGCCGGCTCGGAATTTCGCTCATCTGATGTCCTCCGAATCTTGGCCGTGAAGGCTCTCTGTTATGTTCCGCAGAAGCGCGCCGGCGTACGGCAGCTGGGGCGCGGCATCTTGTGCGTTGCAGCAAAATAGACTACACCAGACTATCCGTAAAGCGAAAAAAATGGATTCGATGGCAACAGTCCGAGAACACCTGGTCACCTGCCCCGAGGAGGACCTCGCGGATCCGAAGACGCTGGCCCAGCGCCAGCGGCATGCCGCGCAACTGGCCCGGGCGATCCTGACCGGCTTCGAGCGCCACTACTCCTTCTTCGCCGAGATCACCAGCGATGCGCGCCAGCGCTTCGAGCGGGCCGACTGGGACGCGGTGCGCGAGGCCTCCGCACAGCGGATCAGCTTCTACGACGCCCGCGTCGGCGAGACCATCGCGAAGCTGCACACCAACTTCGAGATCCAGTGCCTGGACGAGCCGCTGTGGCGGGAGATCAAGCGCGTCTACACGGAGATGCTGCGCCACCACAGCCGCCCGGAACTCGCCGAGACCTTCTTCAACTCGGTGTTCTGCCAGCTCTTCGAGCGCAAGTACTACCACAACGACAACATCTTCGTGACGTCGACCGTCGATCGCGACGAGCTGGCCGCCCACTACCGCGTGTACATGTCCTTCCACCCGCGCGCAGCGGGCCTGGAACACTGCATCTGGGAGATCCTCTCCGCGTTCTACTTCAGCATTCCCTACGAGGACATCGACCGCGATGTCCGGCGGGTCGCCGAGGCCTTCCGCGAGCGCGCGCCACGGGCCGCCGCAGCGATGGAGGAGCTGCGCATCGACATGCTCGAATCGCCGTTCTTCCGCAACAAGGCCGCCTACCTCATCGGGCGCGTGGCCTGGGGCGACCGGATCGAACCCTTCGTGATCCCGCTGATGAACAACGAGCAGGGCGCGATCTACGCCGACACGCTGCTGACCACCGCCGACCAGATGGAGGCGGTCTTCAGCTTCGCGCGCGCCTACTTCATGGCGAAGGCTCCCGTGCCGGCGGCGACGGTGGACTTCCTGCACAGCCTGATGCCGGACAAGCCGCTGGCCGAGCTGTACATGAGCATCGGCTTCCAGAAACAGGCGAAGAACGAGTTCTACCGCGACTTCCTCGACCACCTCGCGAAGACCGACGACCTGTTCAAGATCGCAGAGGGCACGCCGGGCATGGTGATGCTGGTCTTCACCCTGCCCTCCTACGGCTACGTCTTCAAGGTGATCCGGGACCGCTTCCCGCCGCCGAAGGACGTGACCCACGAGATCGTGAAGCAGCGCTATCAGCAGGTGAAGCTGCACGACCGCGTCGGGCGGATGGCGGACACACTCGAGTTCTCGGACGTCGCCTTTCCGGTCGACCGCTTTCCGCCGGAGATGATCGACGAGCTGAAGGCGGAGGTGCCGTCGCTGCTGGAGTTCGACGGCGACGTACTGGTGATCAGGCACCTGTACATCGAGCGGAGGATGCTGCCGCTGAACCTCTTCCTCGAGGAGGCCAACGACGAGGAACGGCGGATGGCGCTGGGCGACTGGGGGCTTGCGATCAAGCAGCTGATGGCGGTGAACATCTTCCCCGGCGACCTGCTGTTCAAGAACTTCGGGGTGAACTGCCTCGGCAAGGTGGTCTTCTACGACTACGACGAGATCGCCTACCTGACCGACTGCAACTTCCGCCCCATCCCGCCGCCGATGACGCCGGAAGACGAACTCAGCGCGGAACCCTGGTTCTCCGTCGGCCCGCACGACATCTTCCCGGAGGAGTTCCCGACCTTCCTCTGCCAGGACCCGCGGGTGCGTCAGACGCTGAACGAGACCCACCCGGAGCTCTTCGACTACCGCTACTGGCGGGCCCGGCAGAAGGACATCCGCAACGGCGTGCACGGGGACGTGTTTCCGTATTCCAGCCGGATCTCGTTCCCGCGGCCGGGTTGAGGGCCGGGGGCGGGTAAGATCCCAACCCCATAAACCGGGGGCAAACCCTGTGCGTTTGTGCTTTCCCGCGCCGCCCCCGTTACCCTTCACCGCTCACTTCGCACCAAGGCCCCATCCCCTATGACCGCCGAGCGCATTCGCGAGATTCCCTACAACTACACCTCCTTCTCCGATCGCGAGATCGTGATCCGCTTCCTCGGCGCCGACACCTGGGACCTTCTGAACGAACTCCGCGGCGAGCGCCGCACCGGCGTCTCCGCACGCATGCTCTTCGAGGTGCTGGGCGACCTCTGGGTGGTCTCCCGCAACCCCTACATCCAGGACGACCTGCTCGGCCACCGCAAGCGCCGCGAGGAGCTGATCGAGGCGATGCAGCACCGGATCGAGCAGATCGTCGCGCGCGCCGATGGCAACGACAAGGCCCT
The DNA here is from genome assembly GCA_018224485.1 of Thioalkalivibrio sp. Taxonomy (GTDB): domain Bacteria; phylum Pseudomonadota; class Gammaproteobacteria; order Ectothiorhodospirales; family Ectothiorhodospiraceae; genus Thioalkalivibrio. The sequence goes on from JAGTVE010000298.1 coordinate 4,493, forward strand.
GAAGCTCGCCCGGGAAGCAAGGGACGCCGTGCGGGCCTTTGCCCAGGAATTCCGCGATACCGCCAAGCTGCGCAGCCGGGTGCGCAAGCGCCTGTCCGGCCTCACCCGGAAGGACAACATCGAGTTCGGCGGCCTGGCCCGCGTGTCGCACGTGACCGACGCCACCGACTGGCGCGTGGAGCTCCCCTTCGTGGTCCTCACGCCGGATTCCGAGGCCGAGATGGCCCGGCTGGTCGAGGCCTGCATCGAACTGGGCCTGACCGTGATCCCGCGCGGCGGCGGCACCGGCTACACCGGCAGCGCGGTCCCGCTGACGCCGCGCGCGGCGGTGATCAACACGGAGAAGCTCGAGGGCATCGGGGAGGTGGTCCACAAGCCGCTGCCGGGCGTCGACCGCGACGTCGCCACGGTGCATGTCGAGGCCGGCGTGGTCACGCGCCGGGTCTCCGAACTCGCCGGCGAGAACGGCGTGGTCTTCGCGGTCGATCCCACCTCGCAGGACGCCTCCACCATCGGCGGCAACATCGCGATGAACGCCGGCGGCAAGAAGGCGGTGCTCTGGGGCACCGCGCTCGACAACCTCGCCTCCTGGCGCATGGTCACGCCGCAGGCGGACTGGCTGCAGGTGGAACGGCTCGACCACAACCTCGGCCGGATCCACGACGCGGAGCGGGTCCGCTTCCGGATCACCCGCTTCGGCCCCGACGGCAGCACCCCCCGCGGCGAGCCCGAGGAGCTGGAACTGCCCGGCCCCGCCTTTCGCAAGGCCGGCCTCGGCAAGGACGTGACCGACAAGGCCCTGATGGGCCTTCCGGGCATCCAGAAGGAGGGTTGCGACGGGCTGATCACCTCGGCCGAGTTCATCCTGCACCGGATGCCGGCCTTCGTGCGCACCGTGTGCCTGGAGTTCTACGGATCCGACCTGCACCAGGCGGTGCCGGCGATCGTCGAGATCAAGGACGCGGTGGACGCGGATCCCGACGTGCTGCTCGCGGGCCTGGAACACCTCGACGAGCGCTATGTCCGGGCCGTGAAGTACACCCCCAAGGGCGCCCGCGGCGAGGCCCCGAAGATGGTGCTGATCGCCGACATCGTCTCCGACGACGAAGACGCGCTGGCCCGGCGCGCGGCAGCGATGGTGCGTTCCGCGAACGCCCGCAACGGCGACGGCTTCATCGCGGTGAGCCCCGAGGCCCGCAAGCGCTTCTGGGCAGACCGCGCGCGCACCGCAGCGATCGCCGCGCACACCAACGCCTTCAAGATCAACGAGGACGTGGTGATCCCGCTGGAGCGCCTTGCCGAATACACCGAGGGGGTCGAGACCCTGAACGTGCGCGAGTCGCTGAAGAACAAGCGCGCGATGGTCGACGAGATCCTGGTCTCCCTGCGCGGCGAATACCCGGAACTGCGCAAACTGCTCGGCGAACGCGGGAGCGAGGGCCAGCAGTGGTTCGAGGCCAAGCGCGAACGCGCGCTCGAGGTGCTGGAGGCAGTGCGCGCGCGCTGGGCCGAGATCGACGAGCACTTCTTCAGTGCCGCGACGGACTGCGAGGCGTGGCTGGATGACAGCGCCCGGGCGGATCTGCGCCCCGGCGACCGGCTGATCGACCTGCTGCTGC
>JAGTVE010000299.1 GCA_018224485.1 Thioalkalivibrio sp.
AGAAAGAGGACGAAGGCGAGCGAGAGCCAGAGGATCGGGCGGAGGTTTTCCATGGGTTCGGCTACTTCCGGAAATCGTGGGTCGGGTGCTCTTCGGGCACGGGATCGTAACCGCCTTCGGCCCAGGGGTGGCAGCGGGCGACCCGTTTCACGCCCAGCCACAGTCCGCGGAGGCCTCCATGGCGCGTGATCGCCTCCGCCGTGTACTCCGAGCAGGTCGGATGGTACCGGCAATGCGGCGCCATGAAGGGGGAGATCGCGTACTGATAGACACGGATCGGGAACAGCAACAGCGCACGCATCATTTCAGTTTCTCCAGCAGCCGGTCGAGTTCGGCCCTGAGCTCGGTGCGGCCGGCTCCGGCGGCCCCCGCGCGGGAAAGCACGATGATATCGACCGGGGGCAGTGCCTGTCTCCGTGCGCGGAAGGCCTCGCGTGCGATCCGCTTGAGCCGGTTGCGTTCCACCGCCCGCCGCGCGTGCTTCCTGGAGATCGCCAACCCGAGCCTCGCGGGACCGGTCGGCGGATCCTGGGGCCGGTAGAGCACCATGAACCGTGTGCCAGGCACGCGCCGCGCGCGGGAGAAGACCCGCTGGTACTGGCGGCCGGTCAGAAGCCGGGCCGTACGCGGGAAACCGTGTTCCGGGGCCCGCCCCGGCGCCGTCATCGGACCGACGTACGGGGGATTCGGGCGGGCACGCCGGCGCGCCCGGTTATGGGCAGAGGCGCTTGCGGCCCTTGGCGCGACGGGCGTTCAGGACCTTGCGGCCGGCGCGTGTTGCCATGCGTGCACGAAACCCGTGCGTGCGGGCGCGATGGAGTTGGCTGGGCTGGAATGTCCGCTTCATGGCGTGGGTTCCGGGAGTGAAATCGTCAAGGGCGCTGAACGCTACCCGCGGGTGCCCTGAAAGTCAATCCCAAGGCGGCCTGGCACCGGATTCCGGCGCCCCCGGACTGTTCCCTTCGGTCGATGGAACCCGGCTGCGGGATCAGCGTAGACTTGGGGGTCGATCCTCCCGCCACCGGAGCCATGCGTGCCAGCAAACACCCTGTGGACAGCCTGCCTGGACCGCCTCCAGGGCACACTCTCAGAGCAGCAGCTGAACACCTGGTTGAGACCCCTGCACGCCGAGGAAGACGACGGCAACCTCCGCCTGCTGGCTCCGAACCAGTTCGTCTTCGAACACGTGCGTGATCACTTCCTGCCGACCATCAAGGGCACCGTGAACGAGCTGGGACCGGGGCATGAGCCCCGCGGGGTCGCGCTGGGGATCGGCGGGGCCGAAGCCGGTCTGCCGGTGGAGACACCGCGTGCACCCCGACCCACGCCGGGAACGGGCGTCCGACCGGTTGCTGCGGTAACGAACCTGAACCCCACCTTCACCTTCGAGACCTTCGTCGAGGGCAAGTCGAACCAGCTTGCGCGGGCGGCAAGTCTGCAGGTGGCCGCGAATCCCGGGGTCGCGTACAACCCGCTGTTTATCTACGGGTCGGTGGGACTTGGCAAGACCCACCTGATGCACGCGATCGGGCACCGCATCCTGGACCGGATCCCGGACGGCCGGATCATCTACCTCCACTCCGAGCGCTTCGTTGCAGACATGATCAAGGCGTTGCAACACAATGCGATCGACGACTTCAAGCAGCATTACCGTACCGCGGACGCACTGCTGATCGACGACATCCAGTTCTTCGCCGGCAAGGAGCGCTCGCAGGAGGAGTTCTTTCACACATTCAACGCCTTGCTCGAGGGCCAGCAGCAGATCATCCTGACCTCCGACCGCTACCCGAAGGAGGTGGAGGGGCTGGAGGAACGCCTGCGCTCGCGCTTCGGCTGGGGCCTCACCATCGCGATCGACCCGCCCGAGCTGGAGACGCGGGTGGCAATCCTGCAACGCAAGGCGGAGCAGTCCGGGGTCGAGCTGCCCAGCGAGGTCGCCTTCTTCATGGCCAAGCGGATCCGGTCGAACGTCCGCGAACTCGAGGGCTCGCTGCGCCGTGTGATCGCGAATGCACACTTCACCGGCAAGGCGATCACCGTGGACTTCGCCCGCGATGCCCTGAAGGATCTGCTCGCGGTGCAGAGCAAGCTGGTTACGCTGGAGAACATCCAGAAGACCGTGGCCGAGTACTTTCGGGTGAAGGTGAGCGATCTGCATTCGACACGCCGCAGCCGCTCGATCACGCGACCGCGGCAGGTCGCGATGGCGCTGGCGAAGGAACTCACCCAGCACAGCCTACCGGAGATCGGCCAGGCCTTTGGGGGACGCGACCACACCACGGTGATCCACGCCTGCCGGAAGGTCGCGGAGCTGCGCGAACAGGACGCGAACATCGAGAACGACTACAGGATACTGTTACGCACACTCAGCAGTTGAGAGGCTGTGGATATCGTGTTCGGAAACTGAGCACCATTGTGAGATGCGAAACCATGCGGTGGTTTTCCACAGGCTGGACACAGCATTCACGGGACTGAAAAACAACTTAAGTTACTGTTTAAATAGTAAAAAATGAACATTATCCCGGTTACGGGCCGGCACTTACTACTACAGTCCTGATTTATCTAGAATACTGATTAGGGAACCGAGCCAATGGAGTTTTCGTTCAACCGGGACAGCATGACCGAGGCCCTCCAGCGTATCGTCGGGGCGGCCGAAAAACGGTTGACGATGCCGATCCTCGGCAACGTGCGGATCCGGCCCGTGGCCGAGGGAATCCAGCTGGATACCACGGACCTGGAACTCGCGTGGACCGCGACCACACCGGGAGAGGCCAGCGCGGGCCTGGACAGCACGGTCTCGGTGCGCAAGCTGCTCGACGTGGTGCGCGCGGCCCCGGCGGATGCGACGGTGGGTGCCCGTCTCGACGGTGAACGCCTGACGGTCGGGTTCGGGTCCTCCCGCTTCAGCCTGGCGACGCTGCCGGGACAGGACTTTCCGGAACTGGAATCGCTTGCGATCGACGAATGGCTCACGGTGCCGCAACGGCTTCTGCGGCGGCTGGTCGAGGCGACGATGTTCTCGATCGCACAGCAGGACGTGCGCTACTACCTGCAGGGGCTGCTACTGGTGGTGGATGGCTCGACGCTGCGTACGGTCGCGACCGACGGCCATCGCCTGGCACTGAACGAGGCGGATCTTGAGACGCCGGCGGAATCGGCGCAGGAATGCATCATTCCGCGCAAGACGGTGCAGGAACTGCGTCGGAATCTGCTGGACGACGAGACCCCGGTGCGGGTGGGTTTCGGTGCCGGACAGATCTCATTCGACCTCGGCGGGGCGCGACTGACCAGCAAGGTGATCGACGGCCGGTTCCCGGACTACGAACGGGTGATTCCAACGGATCAGCCGGCGCAACTGATCGCGGAACGAGAAGACCTGCGCCAGGCGCTGAACCGTGTTGCCATCGTGGCCAGCGACAAGTACCGGGGCGTGCGGCTGATGGCGGCCAGTGACGGCTGCCGTGTCGTCACCCACAACACCGAGCGCGAGGAGGCGGAGGAGAGCTTTCCCGCGCAATACCAGGGCGAGCCCGTCGAGATCGGCTTCAACCTGACGTACCTGGTGGACGTGCTGGGCGCAATCGGCTCGGACCAGGTCCGGATCGAGCTTCGTGACGGCAACTCCTCTGCGCTGGTCCTGTCGGAGCCCCCTGATCGCGCACGCTACGTCGTGATGCCGATGCGACTGTAGCGCGTGCGGGAGCTTCGGCATCGGATCGCTTCGCCGAACAGCGCGGCGCTGCGTCGGGCAGGTTTGAGAGGGTAGGCATTCCTGTACGTACCCGTCTTGCTCCGTCGTGTCTGGATACGCTCTTGAACGGCCGAGCCTCACGCATGGCGCACCGGGGGGAAGCGGAGCTGAATGCGCCGGCCATGAACCAGCGATACGCCCGATCGTCGCACTCGGTGAGGGCCTCCGCGATGATCAGGATCTCCGATGAAGCCTCCGTCAAGTCCGACCCATGCTGACTGAGCTCTGGAGTCAGGGCGTGCGCAACCTCGTTGAGGGTCGCATCCGCCCCGGACCGGGCCTGAACCTCTTCGTGGGAGGCAATGGCTCGGGTAAGACCTCGCTGCTGGAGGCCTGTCACGTGCTAGGGCTCGGGCGCTC
>JAGTVE010000300.1 GCA_018224485.1 Thioalkalivibrio sp.
CGCCAGACGGCTGCCTACGGGCACTTCGGCCGCGACGACATCGACCTGCCCTGGGAACGGATCGACCGGGCAGCGGAACTCGCCGACGCGGCGGGACTCGGTTAGGGGGGATGTTGGGCGGCTCCGGGACGGAGAACTTGTTGGCGGGACGCCGTGAATACGTCCTTCAACGCCACCACGGATCCAAACCTTTAATGAAGTTTGCAGAATTACACCAGCTGAGGAGCGCTGCAGCGGCATCCCCGTCAGGCTCAGTTCGGTGTCTTCCTTATGGAACGGCGCTCGTCCAGACTCACGGAGCTTTAAGACCATGAATGCTGTGATGAACCCGAGCAGTAAGCAGGACTACGTTGTAAAGGACATTGGCCAGGCCGATTTCGGTCGCAAGGAGATTGCGATCGCCGAGACCGAGATGCCGGGCCTGGTGCAGATCCGCGACGAATTTGCCAAGGAAAAGCCCCTGAAGGGCGCCCGTGTCGCCGGATCGCTGCACATGACGATCCAGACCGCGGTGCTGATCGAGACCCTGGAGGCCCTGGGCGCCGAGGTGCGCTGGGCTTCCTGCAACATCTACTCCACCCAGGATCACGCGGCCGCCGCAATCGCTGCCGGCGGCACGCCGGTCTTTGCGTACAAGGGTGAGACCCTGGAGGAGTACTGGGACTTCACCCACCGGCTCTTCGAGTGGCACGACGGTGGCACGCCGAACATGATCCTGGATGACGGCGGCGACGCGACGCTGCTGGTGATGCTGGGCAGCCGCGCCGAGCAGGATCGCTCCCTCCTCGACAACCCGGGCAACGACGAGGAACGGGCGCTGTTTGCGGCCATCCGCAAGCGTCTCGAGACCTCGCCGAACTGGTACTCGAACATCAAAAAGAACATCCGCGGCGTGACCGAGGAGACCACCACGGGGGTACACCGCCTCTACCAGATGGAGCAGAAGGGCGAGCTGGCCTTCCCGGCGATCAACGTCAACGACTCGGTGACGAAGTCGAAGTTCGACAATCTCTACGGCTGCCGCGAGTCGCTGGTGGACGCGATCAAGCGTGCCACCGACGTGATGATCGCCGGCAAGATCGCGGTGGTCTGCGGCTATGGCGACGTCGGCAAGGGCAGCGCCCAGTCGCTGCGCGGACTCGGTGCGACGGTCTGGATCACGGAGATCGACCCGATCTGCGCGCTGCAGGCCTCGATGGAGGGCTACCGCGTGGTGACGATGGATGAGGCCGCCGATCAGGCCGACATCTTCGTGACCGCGACCGGCAACATGGATGTGATCACCGCCGCCCACATGGCCCGCATGAAGGACCAGGCCATCGTCTGCAACATCGGGCACTTCGACTCCGAGATCGATGTTGCTGGCCTGCGCCAGTACGAGTGGGAGAACATCAAGCCGCAGGTTGATCACGTGATCTTCCCGGACGGCAAGCGCATCATCCTGCTGGCCGAGGGCCGCCTGGTGAACCTCGGCTGCGGCACGGGGCATCCGAGCTTCGTGATGTCGAACTCCTTCACCAACCAGACGATGGCCCAGATCGAACTGTTCGCGCATGGCGAGCGGTACGAGAACCGGGTCTACGTGCTGCCGAAGCACCTGGACGAGAAGGTCGCGGCGCTGCACCTGAAGAAGCTCGGCGCGAAGCTCACCCAGCTTACCGAGGAGCAGGCTACCTACCTTGGCCTGCCGGCCCAAGGTCCGTTCAAGCCGGAACACTACCGGTACTGAACACCGTCCCTCTCACCCGGGCCTCTTCCGGTCCGGTCCCCCGGCCTCTCTCCCGCATGCGGGAGGGGGGCATTGTGTTGCCCGAGTCGGGGGATGGGCCGGAGAGAGGTGTTCCGGATCATCCAAGGGGAAGGCTGATTTATCGGCATTTCCCCGCGGTGCATGGAAGTACCGCCAGAATCGGCCACCGCAGGTGGTGGATTCTGAAGCAAGCTGCAGGTCACATTTGCAGCGCAGCGTGCGCTGAAAGAGCCAGGAGGGCTTTATTCAGCGCTTCCCAAGGAGGAACCTGTGATGAACCAGGCTACACGTTACAAGCCGGTGTTCAGTTTCGAATTCTTTCCACCGAAGAACGCGGAGGGTGTGGAGCGGCTGCGCCGGACCCGCCAGAGGCTCACCGCACTGCAGCCAGCCTATTTTTCCGTGACCTTTGGCGCGGGCGGATCCACCCGCGATCGAACGCTGGACATGGTCCTGGAGATTCAGCGCGAGGGAAGGGTCGAAGCCGCCCCGCACATCTCCTGCATCTCCTCCTCGCGTGAGGAATTGCTCGAACTGCTGCAGACCTACCGGGATCACGGCGTGCGCCGGCTCGTGGCCCTGCGCGGAGACCTGCCCTCGGGAACCGGCGGCAGACTCGGCGAATTCCGGTATGCAGCCGAACTGGTCGCGTTCATACGCGAGCACTTCGGCGACCAGTTCAAGATCGAAGTCGCGGCCTACCCCGAGTTTCACCCGCAGGCCGCGAACGCGGAAAAGGACCTGGAGCATTTCCGCCAGAAGGTCGCCGCGGGTGCCGACTCCGCGATCACCCAGTATTTCTACAATGCCGATGCCTATGTGGCGTTCCTGGAGCGGGTACGCGCGATGGGGGTCGAGATCCCGATCGTGCCCGGCGTCATGCCGATCACGAACTATGCGCAACTGGCCCGCTTCTCCGATGCCTGCGGGGCCGAGATCCCGCGCTTCATCCGCAAGCGCCTGGAGGCCTACGGCGATGATACGGCGTCGATCCGTGCCTTCGGCATCGAGGTGGTCACCAGGCTCTGCGCACGCCTGCTCGAGGATGGCGCCCCCGGCATCCACTTCTACTCGATGAACCAGGCCGCAGCCGCCGAGGCGATCTGGAAGAACCTCGGACTCGGCGAACTTCGGGCCAGCGCCTGAGCCGGGTTCGTCCGCGGCGGCTGCCGATCGGCCGGTAACCGGATCATGCGCGTCCCCCGCCTACTGATCGAGTCGGAGCTGGCGGCGGGACACGCGGTGGATCTGCCCGCCGAGACGCTTCGGCACGCGGTCTCGGTGCTGCGTCTGCGCGATGGCGCTGCCTGCCGGGTCTTCGACGGCGCGGGCCGCGAGCACGATGCGGTGCTCGCGGTATCCGGTCGGCGCGCGGGCAGCCTGTGGATCGGCCGGGTCGCGGCCGCTCCCACCACACCGGCCCGGCCGATCCGCCTGCTTCAGGGCATTGCGCGTGGCGACCACATGGACCTGGCCATCCAGAAGGCGGTGGAGCTTGGCGTTGCCGAGATCTGGCCGGTACTCAGTGCCCGAAGCCGCTCGGGTGGCGGTCACCGGCGCGTGGAGAGCCGCTACCGCCACTGGCAGGCCGTGCTGCGCGCCGCCACCGAGCAATGTGGCCGCAACGAGCTTGCGCGGCTGGATCCGCCGCGCGAACTGCCCGAGGCCCTCGAGGCACTCCCGGCGGGCGGCCTGCGGGCCCTGGCGGATCCGGCGGGCGACCCGCCGGAGGCCTGGCGCGGCACGCAACCCGATTCCCGCAACGATCCCGTCGCGTTCCTGGTGGGGCCCGAGGGCGGCCTCGAACCCGAGGAGATCGCGCTCGCGCGGGGTGCGGGTTTCCGGGGCCTGCGCCTCGGCCCCCGGATCCTCAGGACCGAGACCGCAAGCATCACCGGTCTGGCGGTACTGCAGACACTCTTCGGCGATCTGGGCTAACTGTCATGGCGCTGCGCCACCCCGTCAATCCCCGTCGGCCTCGTGTCGCACGCACCCCTCCAGCGAGTCCTGCAGCATCCGGGTCAGCCGTTGCTGCCGCAGGACCGCCGCCGAGGCATCACCGACCGCCTCGCCCAGGGCGTGGCGCAGCTGCTGCAGTTCATCCAGTGCCACACCCGCCCCGGATCCGGCCCCGGCATTCGAGCCACCGGCTGCGGCCGCAGGCGCGGGCAGCCGTCCGGCCAGCGCCTCCAGCGCCTGCGCCTGGTCCGCGATCCGGGTCAGCGCGTCGACCACCCGGTGCTGCCAGTCGGCGAGTTCTGTGGCCTGCGTGAGTGCGGCACCAAGACCCGCCGGGGTCGGTTCCGGGGACGGTGTGCGGGAACGCTCCTCCGCCCGGCCGGCAGGGCCCGCACCCCCCTCCAGCGCCTCGAAGGCCGCGGCCAGGCGCGCCATCTCGGCCCGGCCGCGGCTGCGGATCTCTTCCAGGCCGGGCAGGTCACTGGACGATGAAGGGGAGGGCTCCTCCTCCCCGGCCTGCGGCTCTCCCGACACCACTGCCTCCGCGCGCAGCACGATGTCGGCGAGCGGGGTGTCTGCGGGACCGCCCGCGCGCACCTCGTCGAGCAGCAGGGGCATCACCTCGATCGCGTCCGCGATGACCTGCAGCGCCTCCTGGCCGGCCGGATGGCCGCGATCGGCCAGCTCGACCGCCAGGGACTCCATGACTCCGGCGAATTCGCCAAACCTCAGGGCGACCGGGCGTGCCATGTTCCGCAGGATACGCAGCCGGTCACCGAGTGCGCGGGCACCCTCCGCGGAAGCGCCCTCCTCCCGCCAGCGCTCGAAGGCCCTTTCGAGCCCCCGCACTGCGGTGGCGAGGACCTCGGGAAGGCGGGCCGGGGCCCGATCGAGATGCGGTGCGAGGACCGCGTGTTCCAGCAGGTCGCGGTCGTGGGCGAGCCGGGACGGCACCGGTCCACCGCTCCCCCCGGACCCCGCCTCCGCCTCCGCCGAAACGATGCCGACCGCTGGCCCCGATTCCGCCACCGACGCAGGTGTTGGCGGCCGGGCCTCCCTCCGGGATTTGCCGTGCCCACCGGATTCTTCGTCCGCCTGCGGCTCCGGCGCCACCGGGGGATCGTCCCCGAGGGCTCGCCCCCGGGCCTCGGCGTTCCTGCCCGGTGCCGACGCGGAGCCTTCGGCCATCACGATCGCGGGCATCATCAGGGGTCCGGCGCCGCGCAGCGACCGCAGCTCGTTGACCAGAGGCAGCAGCGCTTCGTCATCCGGCGCCGATCCTGCGGGCTGCGCGGCTCCCGGAAGCCGTCGTGCCGCCCGCCCGAGCAGCGCCGAGGCCTCGGGACTCCACGGCAGCTGACCCTCGTCCAGGGCCGTTGTCAAGCGGAACAGCTCCTCGCACAGCGGAATCGCGTCGTGCTGGCCGGCGGCCTCGAGTCCGGGCCGGAGACGGCCGAGCCCCTCGCGAGCAAGGCCGAGACACTCCTCGCAGGCATGGTGCTCGATGTACCGGTGCAGTGCTCTCTCGACCCAGAAGAGCAGGTCCTCCGGCTCGGCCTGGTCCCAGGCTACGGTATCGCTTTCCATTCGAATCCCTTGGTGCTGCGTTCGGCCGCGCAATCCGCGGACCGGGAAAGGGCGGGGTCCAGCGCGGGGCTGAACGGGGCCGCGCCGGCAACGGTGCACGCGCACCGGCGATCAGGGTGAGCCGCGCCAGTCCGGCGCAAACAGATCAATGGCAGACGGCCACAGCCCGCGTTCCGCCAATCCCGCTACTGTGCCACAGGGCTGTTCCCGGACCCAGTGGCGGCAGGCCGACACCCTGCAGCAGGGCCCGATCATGGCATACTGGAATCCCCCGAAGCAGAGCCGCAAGACATGCCCGCAACGCTTGATATCGGCGTGGTGATGGACCCGATCCAGAGCATCAGGCCGGCAAAGGATTCAACCTTCGCGATGCTGCTGGCGATGGGCCGGCGAGGGCATCGCGCGCATTGCATGGAACTCTCCGACCTCTGGGTTACGGACGGCATCGCCCACGCCCGCAGCCGGGAGGTGACGGTGCGCGACCAGGCCACGGACTTCCACGACCTGGCAGCGGCAGTCGAGGGCACGATGGCGCGCTTTGACATCGTGCTGATGCGCAAGGACCCCCCGTTCGACCTCGAATACATCTACGCAACCTACATCCTGGAGCTCGCCGAACAGGCTGGCGTGCACGTGGTCAATCGTCCGGCCTCGCTCCGCGATGCGAACGAAAAGGCCTTCACCGCCCACTTCCCGCAGTGCTGCCCCGCTACGCTGATCAGCCGCGACCGCGTCCGCATCCGCGCCTTCCTGGAGCAGGAAGGAAGCATCGTGGTGAAGCCGATGGACGGTATGGGCGGCGCATCGGTGTTCCGCGTGGACCAGGGCGATCCGAACGTCTCCGTGATCCTGGAGCTGATGACCCGCTTCGACCGCCGGACCGTGATCGCCCAGCGCTTTCTGCCCGAGTACCGCGAGGGCGACAGGCGCATCCTGCTGATCCACGGCGAACCCGTCGAGCATGCGCTGGCGCGCATCCCGGCCGAGGGAGAGTCGAGGGCCAATCTGGCGGCCGGGGGGCGGGGCGTCGCGGTTCCGCTGACCGAACGCGAACGCTGGATCTGCGCGGAGCTGGCGCCGGAGCTTCAGGCCCGGGGCCTCGACTTCGTGGGGCTCGATGTGATCGGCGGCTATCTCACCGAGATCAATGTGACCAGTCCGACGGGGATCCGGGAACTCGACGCCGCCTGCGGCATCGACATCGCGGACCGGCTGATCGAATACCTGGAGAACGCCACCGCACCATGAAGCCGCGCCCGCTGCCATCGGGCCCGCCCGCAACTCTGTGGCTGCTGCTGACGGTGCTCCTGCTCCTGAGCGCCTGCGCACGCGAGGGCCCCGACACCGACCGGCTCGCCTTTCAGGCCCTGGGCACCCTCGTCGATGTCACGCTGTATCCTGCCGGCGCCCACGACCTTCCGGAGATCGAGTCCGCACTGAGCGAGGACCTCGCCTCCATGCACGCATCCTGGCATGCCTGGGAACCGGGTCCTCTCGGCCGCACCAATCAGCTCCTCGCGCAGGGCCGCGAATTCCGTGCGCCGGCGTCGGTGCTGCCGCTGATCGAACGCGCCCGGGAACTCGAGCGCCTCACCGACGGCCTGTTCAACCCGGCGCTGGGCCGCCTGGTCGCTGCCTGGGGCTTTCATCAGGACGAGCCCTCCGGACCGCCGCCGAGCGAAGAGACCCTGGCGGCCATGCTGGCCGACCCGCCGCGCATGGCGGACATCGAGCGCGACGGCATGCGCCTGCGCGGAGGCCACCCGGGACTGCAGCTCGACTTCGGCGGGTTCGCGAAGGGCGTTGCGGTCGCGCGCAGTCTGGGGCTGCTGACCGAGCTCGGCGTGGAACACGCGATCGTGAACGCCGGCGGCGACCTGATGACCCTTGGGCAGCCGACGGGCCGGCCCTGGCGCATCGGCCTGCGGGATCCCCGGGGAGCCGGGGTGCTGGCGGCCATCTCGCTTGGCCCCGGCGAGGCCCTGTTCAGTTCCGGGGACTACGAGCGCGGCTATGAATGGGAGGGCCGACGGATCCATCACGTGATCGATCCCCGCTCCGGGAGCCCCAGCCGGGGCATCGCATCCGCCACGGTGCTCCACGGCGATCCGGCCCTGGCCGATGCCGCGGCGACGACCCTGATGATCGCCGGCCCGCAGCAGTGGCCTGCCTACGCAGGGCGGCTCGGCATCGACCATGCCCTGCTGGTGCTCACCGATGGCTCGGTCGAGCTGACACCGGCGATGGAGGACCGCGTGGATTTCCGGCAGGACCTCGATTACCGTCTCCGGGAACCGGGGCCCGCCACCGGCCAGGAGCCCCGCTGATGTGTGGCCTGCGGTGGGGTGATGCCCTAGTCGTGACGCTGGCCGTGGCGCTGGTTGGCACCGCCTTCGGACTGGGCTATCCGCCGGGTGGCGGGGCCACACAGCTGTTGGTGACCCAGGCCGGTGCGGCGCCCCGGCACTACCCCCTGGACGCCGCCCGCACGATTGGCGTCCAGGGGGCCGCGGGCGTGACCACGATCCGGATCGAGCCGGGCCGGGCCCGCTGCGTCGACTC
>JAGTVE010000301.1 GCA_018224485.1 Thioalkalivibrio sp.
CGATGTCCGGGAACTCCAGCTCGGACTTGTCCGGGCCGGCGTCCTTCGCGGCGACCGCGAGCAGGCGCTGGCCGCGGGCCGCGATGCGCTCCATCCACGCCTCCCAGCGGTCGCGCTCCAGCGGCCGGTCGCCGTGCGGGGTGCGTTCCTTGTCGCAGACCGCCAGCACCCGCTCCGGTGCGCCCTTCAGGTAGATCATGCCGGAGCCGGCCGTTTCCTCGTAGTGCAGGGTGGCCATGAACTTGTAGCTGGACTCGAAGGGGATCACGTCGATCCGGTACAGGCGCTGGTTCAGTTCCTTGTGGTCGAGACCCCCCTTCAACGCGGCAGTGACCAGGGCCCCCTCGGTGGGGTCGCCCTCCATCACCCAGCGCCCGTCGGAGTGGTAGACCTCGGCGTCGTTGCACAGCAGGATCGCGCGCAGGGCCTCGGCCAGCACCGGCTGGTCCTCGACCTCGATCTCTTCTTCGCCGGTGGAGAAGCGGCCATCGGGTTCGTAGCCGACCCCGCTCGCCTCGAACTCGCGTTCGGCGGTGACGATGCTCTTCACCGTCATCTCGTTGCGGGTCAGCGTGCCGGTCTTGTCCGAGCAGATGGTGGTGACCGAACCCAGCGTCTCCACCGCGGGCAGCCGGCGGATGATCGCGTTGCGGCCGGCCATGCGCTGCACGCCGATCGCCAGGGTGATGGTCATGATCGCGGGCAGCCCCTCGGGGATCGCCGCGACCGCGAGGCTGACCGCTGCGAGGAAGGTCTCGACCAGCGCGTAGTCGCGGACCCAGTACCCGAATGCAAAGGTGAAGCCCGCCAGCACCACGATGGCCCCCGACAGCCAGCGGCCGAACTGGGCGATCTGCACCAGCAGCGGTGTGGTCACCGTCTCGACCTCGCCCAGCATCGTGGAGATACGGCCGATCTCGGTTTCAGTGCCGGTGCCGACCACCACCCCGCGCGCCTGGCCGTAGGCGACCAGGGTCCCCGAGAAGGCCATCGAGGCGCGGTCGGCGAGCCCGGCGTCCTCTACGACGGGCTCGGTCTGCTTGTCCACCACGACCGATTCGCCGGTGAGCACGGCCTCGTCGATGCGCAGATTGTGGGTTCGGAAGAGGCGCAGGTCGGCCGGGACCTTGTCGCCGGCCTGGAGGATCACCACGTCGCCGGGCACCAGATCCTCCGCCGGGATCGTGCGCCGCTGGCCATCCCGTACCACCAGCGCCTTGGGCGACAGCATGTGGCGGATCGCGTCCAGCGCCTTCTCGGCCTTGCCCTCCTGGATGTGGCCGATCGCCGCGTTGATCAGCACCACGCCGAAGATCACCCAGGCGTCGATCCAGTGTCCCAGCAGCGCCGTACCGATGCCGGCGACGATCAGGATGTAGATCAGCACGTTGTGGAACTGCAGCAGAAAACGCCTCACCGGGCCCGTGCGTTCCGGGGCCGGCAGGCGGTTGGAACCGTGCCGCTCCAGACGCTCCCGTGCCGCCTCGCGGTCCAGTCCACCCGTGTCGCTATCCAGCCGCTCAAGCGCCGCGTCGGGCTCCAGTGCGTGCCAGAGTGGGGTACCGTTGGAGTCGTTCACCTGGTCGTTCCCCCGGGTTTAGGCGATCCCGTTGATGATACGCACCGCCCGCGCCGTTTTGCAGTGCGGCGCCTACCCAGCCCCCACCGTTCGCCGCAAACCCCACCGCCAATCGCGGCCAGAGGCCGCTCCTACAAACCCCCATCCCTCACGAGCTCGGCGAATCGGTGCAGCAGCGCCCGGCTCTCGGGCGTCGGCCGCACCGTCGACTTCAGCGTATCCGCGCAGCGCGACTGTTCCCCGAGGATCACGCGGTAATACTCGACGAAGTGCGGGATGATCTGTTCATCGAACTCGGGGTGGAACTGCGCGCCCCAGGCCCGCGGGCCGAAGGCGAAGCCCTGGTGCGGCTCCATCGCGCTGGCGCCGAGCAGGGTGGCCCCGGGCGGCAGCGCGCGCACTGACTGCCGGTGACTGAGCTGTGCCCACAGGCGCGTTGGCAGGGCCGAGAACAGCGGATCGTCTGCGGCCGCATCCTCCAGCCTCACCTCCACCGTGCCCACCTCGACGCCGTGCGGGTTGTCGTCCACCTCGCCGCCCAGCGCGTACGCCAGCAGCTGGTGCCCGAAGCAGATCCCGAGCACCGGGACCTCCCGTTGCACCGCGTCGCCCAGCCAGTCCGCCGCGCGCAGCATCCAGTCCGCCCGCTCCGTCACCATCGAACCGGATCCCGTGATCGCAATGCCCGCGACCGCATCCAGCGCCGGAAGCGCCTCACCCCGATCCGGTGCGATCACCCGGACCGTCCCCGGCTCCCAGCCCATGCCGGCCGCGATCCAGTCCTCGTAATCCCCGGCAATGGCCTCCAGCGTAGGGATCTTGCGCCCCGTCTTCAGAATCACCAGCGGCTTGCCTGCATTCATACAACCCCCGGGGGTCTGCTTCGGCTCGTGCCAAAGGTCACGGCTTAAAGGTTATAAACGAGGCACCGAGGCCGAACAGGAGCGGCCGTTGTTGAAGGTGAGAGCGAACCTCAGAGAACCGGATCGTAGGCCAGGTGCAGGTCCGGTCCATGCAGGAAATTCCCCTGCAAGAGGTCGACGCGCTCGTTCCAGAGCCTTGCGAGGCTGTCCGCGTCTTCGACGTAGGGAGCGATGATCGTGACGCCGCTTGCCCGGGTCTGCTGGAGGAGCTGCAGGATCGCAGGGGCGCTTTTCGACCCCTCGGCGAGGCCCTGAACGAGGGCGCGATCCAGCTTCACGAA
>JAGTVE010000302.1 GCA_018224485.1 Thioalkalivibrio sp.
CCGCGGTGCCGTCATCAAGCGAGAGCCAGAGCCGGTTCAGCGTGAGCTGTCCCTGCGCAACCGGGAGACGCCGCCCCCAGACATGCTCCAGCACGGCATCGCCCGTGACCGCGGCGGGCTCGCCACCCAGCTCGATCTCTCCGGTCGCCCGCAGGCCCGGCCACCAATAGCCGTGGCTGCCGGGCTCGAGCTGGTCTAGCCCCGGCATGCCCCGCAGGCGCACGGGCGTCGCTGCCGGCGGGTGCAGGGTCAGGTCCAGCCGGGAATCCGATGCTGTGGCTTGCAGCCGGAAACAGGCACACTCCGGGTCATGGGCGAGCGACCAGTCCTCGATCCATGCCCCCTGTTCATCCGATCCGCTGAGATCGATGGCATCGCGCCCGAAGCGTTCCTCCGCGTGCACGGGGCCCGACGCCTGTGGCTCGAGCAAGAACTGCCCGCGGTAGAGGTCGCGGGTATCCCAGCGGGAGGGGGTGTCCGGCGCCTCCGGAGAGAGCGCCAGCCGGTAGATGGCAAGCTGGAAGCCCCGCGTCTCGCCGGCGTCATCCTGTAGCCGGCCCGTGACCCACCAGTATTCGCCGAACTGCTCCGGATGGCTGCCGTGGTCAGCGGGGAAGCGGTATTCCCACTCCGCGGGCGGATCGGCAAAGGCCTCCGCGGCGGTGAGGAGGGAGGCTGCCGACAGCGGTGTCTCTGGCGATGGATTCTCCGGATCGCCGTCCGCGTAATAGAGATAGAGGCCCGCGAGCAGCAGCACCGCTACGATACCGATGGCAGTGAGGATGCGCATTGCAGGCCCCTTGAGGGATTGAATCAGGATTGTGCTGCATGATGGCAGGGCAGCGGCGTGGTGTGGGCGGCAGGCACGGTAGAGGCCTGGCCATCAGCAGGTTTCGATAATCGATAGACTGCAGCCGCGGCCGCGGGTTTCACCGGCAAGGGCCTTGGCGGGGGCCTTGGCTGGTCTGGTGGGAGCGGCTTCCAGCCGCGATGCGGCGTTGCGCCGGGTGCCCAGGGCCAATCGCGGCCAGAGGCCGCTCCCACGGGGGCCTTTGGCTGGGGTGATCACCACTCCATGTCGTCGAGCTGCTGGCTCTCGTGCAGTTCGTCCGTCAGGCGGCTGCGCAGGGCGCGCTGTTCGAGGAGCCGCTCGAGTGAGCGTCTCGCGGAAAGCGGGTTCAGCGGCGGGCGCTGCAGCGCTCGCAGTTCGGACGGGTCATCGTCGAATTCTTGTAGCGGCTCGTCGGTCAGGTGCATCGTAGGGGTCTCCGCGTAATGGTTGAGCTATCTCCCTTATAAGCGTTCGCTGATGGAGTGCAACCAGAAAAAACTTATCTCAGATTAACTTAGTTTATTGGTCAGGAATTGACCGGGCGCATCTCGGTTCCCCCGGCTTCGCCCTTCGAACTTGCGCGATACCGTCCAGTCATACCGCTGGAAACCCGCGAGACAGCCCTGTCCAGAGAGGTCCGTCCATGTTGATCCGCAGGCACCGTTCCAGCGATCCACGTCCCAGTGAGATCACGCCCCGAGACGTCTACCAGAGACGACGCGACTTCCTGAAGACAGGGGTTGCGCTCGGCGCAGGGCTCTTCCTGCCCGCCTCCACGGTCGCGGACTCCTCGCTCGACTTCAGCCCGGGGCCATTCTCGACCGACGAGGCGCTCACGCCCTTCGAGGACGTGACCACCTACAACAACTTCTACGAGCTCGGCACCGGCAAGTCCGATCCCTCGCGCAACGCCGACCTGCTGCGTACGGAACCCTGGACCGTGAAGGTGGACGGCCTGTGCGCGAATTCCGGCGAATACGATCTCGAGGACTTTCTGAGGCCTCGGGAACTGCAGGAGCGCATCTACCGGCTGCGCTGCGTGGAGGGCTGGTCGATGGTGATCCCCTGGGTCGGCTTCGAGCTGAACCGCGTGCTCAAGCGGGCGGAGCCACTCGGCTCGGCGCGTTACGTCGCCTTCGAGACCGTAATGGATCCGGACAACCTGCCGGGGCAGCGCCGCCCGGTGCTCGAGTGGCCCTATGTGGAGGGGCTGCGGCTGGACGAGGCGATGCACCCGCTGACCATCCTCGCGGTGGGTCTCTACGGCGAGGAGCTTCCGAATCAGAACGGCGCGCCGCTGCGCCTGGTCGTGCCGTGGAAATACGGTTTCAAGAGCATCAAGTCGATCGTCCGGATCAGCTTTACCGAGGTGGAGCCGCCGACCTCGTGGAACCGTTCCCAGCCCGATGAATACGGCTTCTATAGCAACGTGAACCCGGATGTGGCGCATCCCCGGTGGTCCCAGCGCACCGAGCGCCGCATCGGTGAATTCCGCCGGCGCAGGACCGAGCCCTTCAACGGCTACGGTGAAGAGGTCGCCTCGCTCTATGAGGGAATGGACCTTACGCGGCATTTCTGACGCCGCCGCGATCCCGAGCGTGAAGCCATCGTCGATGGGCGGCGCCGCGCGGCCGCGGCGCCGGACGGCGGCCGGGCAGCGCTGGTACCGCGCAACCTGGTGGTTGCTGCTGATGGCCGGGCTTCTGCCCGGCCTTTGGCTGGCCGCGCGCACCGGGGGCGCCTTCGGCGGGCTCGGGGTGAACCCGGTGGAGACGCTCCTGCTCGACACCGGCACCTACGCGATCATCGCGCTGCTGGTCGCGCTGTCCGTGACCCCGCTGCGCCGCCTGACCGGCGTCGCGAACATCGGCCGATACCGGCGCCTGCTGGGCCTGGTGGCCTTCGGCTACGCGAGCGCGCACTTCCTTGTCTGGCTCGGGGTGGACCTCTTCTTCGACTGGGTCCTGATCCTCGAGGACCTGACCACCCGTCCGTTCGTGATGGCGGGATTCGCGGCCTGGTTCATCCTGCTGCTCCTGGCGGCGACCTCCACGCACGCCGCGATGCGCCGGCTGAAGCGGAACTGGACGCGCCTGCACCGCCTGGTCTATCCGGCGGCGATCCTCGCCGTGGTGCACATCGTCTGGCTCACGCGGGCCGATTACCGGGAAGCGACGATCTACGCGCTGATCCTTGCGGTCCTGCTGGGTCTGCGCGCCTTCTGGGCGCTGCAGGGTGCACGCAAAATCCGCGGCCAGCCCGCGCGAAATGGGGCCGGTTGAGCACGGTGTCTATACTCTCCGGGAAAGTCACACCGCCGGAGACGAGCTTGGCACGGTTTACGATCACATTGCACCCGCGGGCCGCCGATGCCCCGAATACGCAGCGCGTTTCGGTACGCGAGGAAGGGGAGTTGCCGGAATACGGGCAGGTCTGGGTCTGGGACATGCTCTACGCTCAGCAGCTCTACGCGCTCGCGGACAGCCCGCTCGCGGGTGAACTTCGGGAACTGCTCGAACTATGGGCGGTAAACATGTCCAGCAAGGTCTTCCAGCCCTGGGACCACATCCGTCTGAAGGGCCACCTGCGCCTGTCCGACGACCTGGAACTTCTGCGCCCGGAATCCGCCGCGGTCGAGGATTCCGAGCCTGTCCAGGAGGTCGTGCTGGAGGTCGAGGGTGCGGCCGAAGAACTCCCGCGCATCGGGCTGAACCCCGACATCCTGCCGGCGGAGACGCGCTTCTGGCTGGTGCTGGGGCTGGCCCAGTACTTCGTCTCGACCAACGATCTCTTCGCGCGGGAGCTGCCGATCCACCTGCTGGCCTTCCGCAAGTACCACGCGGACATCAACCTGCCCGAGACGGCCGAGGCCGCCGAGGAGGCCCCGTTCTACGCGATCCAGAAGGCGATGGAGTACTTCCAGAGCGCGGGCTCGGCGCAGCATTGACGGCATCGCGGTACAACCGGCAGCGGCGGAGGATCCGGTGAAGACCGTCTACACCGCCGCAGACCCAATCATGGCGGGCTTCATCGAGGGCGTCCTGCAGAACGCGGGCATCCAGGCACACGCGATGCAGGCTGGTCTCTACGGCGCTGCCGGTGAGATCCCCCCGAACGAGTGCTGGGCCCGGATCGTGGTCGTGCACGAGAATCAGGCGGAACACGCGCGCGCAGTGATCAAGGAATATCTGGAGGCGGAGGCCGACCCGCGGGCCAAGGCATGGCGGTGTCCCCGCTGCGGCGAAGAGATCGAGGGCCAGTTCACCCAGTGCTGGAATTGTGGCTACGAGCACTGACACGTGGCCACCCCTGACGATGAAGATCCCCCTCTCCCGCTTGCGGGGGAGGGTTGGGGTGGGGGTGCGGCGTCGGGCCCGGCCCTTAGGCCCTCACCCCCGGCCCCGTTACTCCGGGCCTCCTGCCCTCCGCCCTTCGGGCCCGCCTACGGCGGTTCGAGTCGCTCCCGGCGGATTTGTCCGTACGCGGGAGAGGGGAGAAATGCGCGACCTTCACGCTGATGACGTGGCTTGAGACGATGATCAACGACGACGAGTCCCTGCGCGAGACCACCATTGCCTCCGAGATGGTCTTCGACGGCGTGCTCCTGCGCGTGCGCCGGGACCGGGTCCGGCTGCCGGACGGGAGGGAAGGGGTTCGGGAGTGGATCGATCACCCGGGGGCGGTGCTGATCGTCGCGCAGCTCGAGGATGGCCGCATCGTCTTCGTCCGGCAGTTCCGGTATCCGGTCGATCGGGTGCTGCTCGAGCTGCCGGCCGGGCGCATCGATCCGGGCGAGGAGCCAGAGGCCTGCGCCCGGCGCGAGTTGCGGGAGGAGACCGGCTACGAGGCACGCCGGTGGCGGCGGCTGGGTGTGATCGATGCCTGCGTCGGCTATGCCAACGAGCGCATCGAGATCTTTCTGGCCCGGGACCTGACCGCGTTCGAGGCCCGCCCCGATGCTGATGAATTCATAGAGCTTGCATTCCTAAGCCACGAAAAAGCCGAAGAATCAGCCCGCGATGGACAGATCACGGACTCGAAGACCATCGCCGCACTCTTCATGGCCCTGCCACAGATCAGCGCCTGACGGCTCGTGGCGGGTGCCTTTGCGTTACCTGATTAGCGTGAAAGTCACGCATTTCTCCCCTCTCCCGCTTGCGGGAGAGGGGCCGGGGGTGAGGGCCAGAACTGCACGCTAGACCTCTTCCCGGGGTCGTTCCCCGAATTCGGGGCAGGGACGTCGCTCCCGTTTCTCCCGCGCAGGAGAGCGACTGGAAGCCAGGGCCAGCCGGACCGGTTCCATGGCCTCGCCGCGGGTCTCCACGCGGCCAATCACCGTTGCGGACGGGTAGCCCGCGCGCCGGAGTTCGGCCACGCAGGCATCAGCGTGTTCCGCCGGCAGGCTTGCGAGCAGTCCCCCGGCCGTCTGCGGATCGAACAGCAGCGGGAAGTGCGGGTGGCGCGCCGCCTCCTCGAGGTCGGCGAGGCCCCGGCGCAGCCGCAGGTTCTGCGGCTGCAGTGAGGACAGTATCCCGGCGGCCACTGTCTCCGGCGCCCCGTCCAGCATCGGGATCGCGTCCATCTCCAGCACCGCGTCCACGTCCGACGCCCGGGTCATCTCCAGCAGGTGGCCCATCAGCCCGAAGCCGGTCACGTCGGTACAGGCCGTGGCCCCGTGTCGGCGCAGGACCACGCCGGCCTCCAGATTACTGACGCACATCGACGCGATCGCCGCGTCGACCCAGCGGCCCCTGGCCTTGCCGCGCATGTCGGCGGCAAACAGCGTACCGGTGCCTATGGGCTTGTTCAGCACCAGCACGTCGCCCGGCTGCATGCCGCCCTTCCGCCAGATCCGGTCCGGGTCCACCAGGCCGTTTACCGTGAGTCCGAAGGCGAGTTCGGCGCCCTCGCTGGAATGCCCGCCGGCCAGTACTGCACCGCTGGGTTCGAGCACGGCAAGCGCCCCGGCCAGCAGCTCGTAGAGCGACTCCTCCACCACCTGCTCCCGCCCATAGGGCACCGTGGCAATCGCCAGCGCGGACTGGGGTTCCGCGCCCATCGCGAAGAGATCTCCGAGCGCGTGGTTTGCCGCGATGCGGCCGAAGGTATAGGTATCGTCGATGAAGGCGCGGAAGTAGTCCACGCTCTGCACCAGCATGCGGCCCTCGGGGACGGCGAGCACGGTGGCATCGTCCGGGGCGTCGATGCCGAGCACCACGTCACCCCGTCCGGAGACCGGCAGGCGTTGAATCACGCGGGTGAGGACCGTACTGCCCACCTTTGCCCCGCAGCCGCCGCAGCGCATCGCGAGCGTGGACAGCTCCCGGATCGCGTCCTGGTCGGCGACCCCGGCCGCGAGCTTCGGCCCGGACTCCTCCTCCATCTCCGGCAAGTCGTTGAAGCGCTCCATGAACCGGCGGTCGATCCAGTCCTTCATCCGCCACAGCCAGGCCCCTTCCATGGAGAACGATCCGCGCGAGGCCACCGCGTAGCGGTCGCCAGTGCTGATCAGTCCAAGGAAGTTCCGCTGCGGGCGGTAGCGGCGCAGCGGCCGGCCGGTGGCCGCGCGCCGCAGGTTCTCGGTGAGCACCGGCCCCTGGCGCACCGCGAAGACGCCCGATTTCGGCCGGTCGTCGGGGAGGGCCGCCACGTCGCCGGCGACGAAAACACCGGGGTGGGACAGCGACTGCAGGTCTTCGTCCACGCGGATGAAGCCGCGCTCGTCCACCGCGAGGCCGGACAGCGCGGGCCAGCCCGGGGCCGAGGCCGAGGTGACCCAAAGCACCGCGTCGGCCTGCACCTCGGGTTGGCCCTCGGCGACGATCACGCCCTCGCGCAATTCCGTCACGCGGTGCTCGGTGAGCACCCGGATGTCGCGTTCGCCCATCACCCGGTAGAAGCGCGACCGCACGCCAGCGTTGTGGGTAGGCAGGATGTCGGGACCCCGGGTCAGCAACAGGTATTCGAGGCGGTCGGGGTCGTCTTTGCGTTCCCGTAACCGGGTCTGCAGGCGGTACTGCGTGGCCAGCGCCAGTTCGACACCGCCGGCGCCGCCCCCGACGACCGCGATGCGGAAGCGCCCGCGGCTGTTCAGCACGCGCCGGATCAGATCCTCCCAACCTTGCAGGAAGGCGTCGATGGGCTTGACCGGGAGGGCGTACTCGGCGGCTCCGGGCACATCCAGCGTCCCTGGGCGGGAGCCGGTGTTGATCGACAGCAGGTCGTAGTGCACTGGCGGTCGTCCCTCGACCTCCACTAGCCGGGATTCGGGATCAAGCCCGTGCACCTCGCCGTGGTAGAGCCGCGCCCCGGCAAAGCGGGCCAGCGGACCGAGGTCGATGTGGCACTCGTCGAAGTCGTAATGGCCGGCGACGTAGCCGGGCAGCATCCCGGAGTAGGGCGTGTGGATGTCGCGGGTGACCAGCGTCAGGCGCAGGCCCGGCAGCGGGCGCATTCCGAAGCGGCGCAGCACCGCCACATGCGCGTGTCCGCCACCGACCAGCACAAGGTCCTTCGCGACGGGTGTGTTGCTCTTCTGCATCGGCAGGTTCTCCCTCTATCTTCCGGACCGCCCGCTCGCCCTCAGGCCGCGCAGGTCCGGAAGCCCGCGAACACGTCGTTGCGGTCCGGTCCGTAGTAGTTGCGCCAGGTGTTTCGGATCAGGCGCGAGCGCGTGGCCCAGCAGCCGCCGCGCAGCACCCGGGTCTGCCCGAACATTGGCATGGAATAGTCACGATACATGTCCGGGGTGAATCCGGGGTAGGGGCCGAAGGGGGTATCGGTCCATTCCCAGACATTGCCGACCATCTGCCGGCAGCCAAAGGCGCTGTCGCCCGCGGGCAGGGCGCCCACGTCGATGGTGCCGAGGGCGCGGCCATCCAGGTTCGCATGCGCGGGATCCGGCGGGCTGTTGCCCCAGGGGTAGCGGCGCTTCACCGCCGCCAGGCTGGTGCCGTCCGTATCGGGCTCGCCGGCGGCCGCCACCTCCCACTCCACTTCCGTCGGCAGCCTTCGTCCGGCCCAGCGGCACCAGGCCCTGGCCTCGTACCAGCTCACGTGGATCACCGCCGCGTGGGCGGGTAACGGCTCCCAGCGGTCGAAGTGCCGCCACTCCCAGCCATCGGTTCCGCGCCGCCAGTACACCGGGTGCTCAAGCCCCGTGGCGCTGCGCCAGGCCCAGCCGTCTTCGTCCCAGAGTTCCGGGCGCCGGTAGCCACCATCCTCCACGAAGTCAGCGAACTCGGTGTTGCTGACCGCGGCCCGGGCGATGCGGAACGGCGCGACCGCCACCGGGTGCGCCCACTTCTCGTTGTCGAAGACAAAGCCGTCGTCCTGCGGCGCGCCCAGCAGGAAGGTCCCGCCCGGAATCTCTGCATCGCCGTCGAGCCCGCCGGCCCTCGACGCCGAATCCGCGGCCACACCGATGGCCGGCGGCGGGTACGCGAGGGTCTGGCGGGTGTAGGTGAAGGCCTCGGTATGCATGTCCTCGTGGAACACGGCGTACTGGGCGAGGTAGTCGCGGTGGGGGTCCGGGCCATCGTGCTCCAGGTGGTGGCGCACGCGCGCCCTGACGCCATCCATGTACGCCAGCGTCGCCTCGAGGGGTGGAAGGGGCAGGTCCCAGCGGGTGTCGTGGTGGATGCTGATCGAGTCGTACAGCCGGTCCACGTCCGGCCGCCCGGGGGCCTCGCCGAGGTGCTGGCGAAGCACCCAGTACTCGTGGAAGTAGGCCGCGTGTCCGATCTCCCAGCGCAGCGGGTTCACTGTCGGCAGCCGCGGACCCATCAGCTGCTCCGCACCCAGACCCCGGATCAGTGTCAGGGTGCGGGCTCGGGCATCCTCCATCTGCGCGATCAGTTCACCTGGCTCAGGCAAGTGCACTTCGGGCTCCTCTGGGTTAAGTTGCTTTCGAACACCTTCGCACATTATGGACTCTCGATTGCGAGTACACCTGATCACTCCGGCGCCGTCGCGCGCGCGGGGCGGCAACTGGACCACCGCGGCGCGCTGGGCCGCGATGCTGCGGCGGCTGGGGCACCGGGTCGCCGTCACACGCGTGTATCACGGTGAGCCGGCCGACCTGATGATCGCACTGCACGCCTGGCGCAGCGCCGACTCCATCGAGCGCTTTGCAAACCAGCACCCGGACCGGCCGTTGGTGGTCGTGTTGACCGGCACCGATGCCTATCGGTTCATCCACAGCCAGCCCGCACCGACGCTGCGCTCGATCGAGGTCGCGGATGTGCTGGTCGGGCTGCACGACCTGATCGACGAGACGGTCCCCGAGGAGCATCGCGGCAAGCTGCGCGTGATCCACCAGTCTGCGCCTCCGGGCCTCCCGCGACAGCCGGCGCGGCGTGATTTCCGGGTGTGCGTCGCGGGGCACCTGCGCGAGGAGAAGGATCCCCTGCGCCCGGCGCTGGCGGTGCGCGATCTGCCCCGGTCCAGCCGGCTGCGGGTCGATCTCTTCGGTGCCGCGCACAGCCCGGACTGGGCCGAGGAGGCTCAGGCCGAGATGGCGGTGAACCCCCGCTTCCGCTGGCACGGGGAAGTCCCGAGGCACCGCCTGCGGCGGGCCTTTGCGCGCTCCCATCTGCTGGTCCTGCCATCGCGCATGGAGGGCGGTGCGAACGTCATCGGCGAGGCCGTGATGGCCGATCTGCCGGTAGTCGCGTCGCGCATACACGGATCGATCGGTCTGCTCGGCGAGGACTACCCGGGTTTCTACCCGGTCGGCGACGCGGAGGCACTCCGGTCCGTGCTGCTGCTCGCGGAGCGCGATCCCGGGTTCTATGGTGCCCTGGAACACGCGTGCCGCGCGCTGCGCCCGCTGTTTGACGCGGCGCGGGAGGAACGCGAGCTGGACAAGCTGGTGCGGGATCTTTGCGGGTGAGGGGGTGAGGGGCCGGTGGTGAGGGCCGGCGGCCGGCTCTACAGCAGCGGCGTGCCCGCCGACTGGCTGCTTCGATTCGCCACTCGCTGTTCCTGGTAGCGCTTCAGAAAGTAGTCGATCGTCTCGGTGCGGATGCGGATCGAGCCGGTCGGGCGGTTTTCGTCGAGGTCCTTCATGCAGAAGTAGGGCGTGCCGGAGGACTCGACGATCTCCTGCACCACCGAGTAGAGCGGGGCGTCGTGGCCGCACTTGAAGCTCGAGAGCTCCAGCGCGACGAGGTTCGGGTGGCGTGCGAC
>JAGTVE010000303.1 GCA_018224485.1 Thioalkalivibrio sp.
GAGATGGCCATCCGCATGATCCGCACCATCACCGACAGGCCGGTCGTCGCGATCTTCGTCTCGCACTACCATGGCGATCACTGGCTGGGCAGTCACGCCTTCGTGAACGAGTACGGCTCCGACCTGCCGATCTACGCGCACCCGCACACGAAGGCGGAGATCGAGGGCGTACAGGGCGATCTGTGGCGCAGCCTGATGGAGCGCTGGACCGAGGGAGCCACCATTGGTACCCGCGTGGTTGCGCCGAACCGGGAAATGCAGCACGGCGACGAGTTCCGCTTCGGTGACGCGCTGCTGCGGATGCACCACTACGGGGTCGCGCACACCCCGAGCGACATCAGCATGGAAGTGGTCAACGACGGCCTGACCTACGTTGGCGACGTGGCGATGGAGCGGCGGATCGCGAACATGGACGACGGCTCCTTCCAGGGCTCCATCGACTACATCGACGCGCTGCAGGCCGAGGCGGGCTCCGAGATCTGGGTACCGGGCCACGGACGCGCCACCGACGACCTGATGCAGTGGAACCGCGAGCTCTTTGCCGGCATCTACGAGAACTGCATGGCCTCGGTCGAGGAGATGGAGAGCATCGCCGAGGCACGTGCGCGGGTACTCGCCGATCCGCGCGTAGCGGATAAGGCCGCAGAGACCCGCGGCTTCGAGGACAACATCGGGCGTTACGTCAGCCTTGCGTATCTCGAGGCCGAGATGGCGGCGTTCTGAACCGGCGCGAATGACGCCGACGGCGCGCGCGCCTGCCGGCTTCACCGTCGGGGTCGTTCGCCTTGACGGCGGTCCGGTACTGCGGCCATGAATCGTGCCGACCGGCTGTTCCACCTGCACGGCATCCTGCGTTCCGCACGCCGGCCGGTGCCCTTCGACACGCTGTGCGAGCGGCTCGGGGTCTCCCTGGCCACCCTGAAGCGCGACATCCGCTACCTCCGCGACCACATGGAGGCGCCGATCCTGTACGACCGGCGCCACAACGGCTACCGCTACGATCCGGATGCGCCGGAATTCGAACTCCCGGGCATCTGGTTCAACGAAAGCGAGCTGCATGCGCTGCTTGCGACCCAGCAGGTGCTCGACAGCGTTCAGCCGGGCCTCCTGGGGACATCCATCGGGCTGCTGAAGACCAAGGTGCGCAAACTGCTTGGCGAGGGCGGGCAGCGCGCGGAACTGGTCGCCAGCCGGGTAAACCTGCAACCGATGGCGCCACGCCGCACGAACTTCGAGGTCTTCGGACAGCTCTCCGGTGCCGTGTTCGAGCAGCGCCCGCTCACCATCACCTACCACGGGCGGGAGCGCGATGCGCCGGGCTCACGAGATATCCACCCCTATCGTCTGGTGCACTACCGGGACAACTGGTACGTGATCGCCTACTGCGACCAGGCCGGGGACCTGCGCACCTTCGCGCTGGACCGGATCCGCAGGGTCCGGCCCGCGGCAACGCCGTTCCATGACGTCAGCGACAGCGATCTCAATCATCACATCGGCGCCGGCTTCGGCATCTTCACCGGCGCGGCCCGCGCATGGGCGGTGCTGCGCTTCACTGCGGAGCGCGCGCGCTGGGTCGCGGACGAACGCTGGCACCCGGACCAGATCGGCAGGTGGGTGGACGGTGCCTACGAATTGCAGGTGCCCTACTCGGACCCCCGGGAGCTGGTGATGGACATCCTCAAGTACGGACCGGACGTCGAGGTGATGGCACCACCCGAGCTGCGGCGCCAGGTGGCGGAAAGGCTCGTGGCGGCGGCCAGGCGCTATCCCGGCCGGCAGGCCTGAAAAAAAATCGCGTCGCGGATGGCACTGGCTCACTCTGTGAGCCACCGGCCGGGGTATAACGGCGTCAGGCCCAAACCGAGGAATGCCGGATGAACCTCCGCCGACGACATCTCCAGGCCCTGCGCACGCCCGTGCTCTCAGGCCACGCCCGCCCGCGCCGCCTTGACGGTACCGGCAGGGGCACCTATCTGCAGCGGCTGCCCCTGGCCGGCTTCGAACATCATGCGGCCGCTCGGCTGTGGCCCTACCTGCGCACTGGCCAGGCGCTGCTGCTCAGCCGCGAGCTCACGAATCCGGTGGACCGGCGGGCGGTGCGTATCAGCTGGCTCGGCGAGCAGCTGGGCTACCTGCCCCGCTCCGAAAACCTCCTTGCGTCCGATCTGCTCGACCACGGTGGTGAGGTGATTGCGCGGATCCACACGCTGCGCGAGACGGACGACCCCTGGGCCAGGATCGACCTGGATCTCTATCTCACGGACAAGAGCTAGCGTGAAAATTTAGCCACGGATGGACACGGACAAACACGGAGAAAAGGATGAAGTGACTGATAAATCGATCCATTTGTGGTTCAGTCCGCGTGTTTCCGTGCCTTCCGTGGCGCGCCTTTTCATCGTCAGGGGTGGCCGCGCGCCATGGAGTGCGCGAGCTTGCTTGCGCTTTCACCCGCGGAGGCCTGCCTCACTCCACAGGGTGCTCGCGCTTTCCCCTTCGGGTGGCGCGGACGACGGATCAGCTGGCGTTGCGGTTGAGCCGGTCCACCGCGTCCATCGCGGCCCGTGCGGCGGCGTCGATGTCACCCTCCCGTCCGGCGAGCGTGAGGCGCCCGAAGGCGCCCACCGCGTGCGCCTCGCACAGGGTCATGTTCGAGGCCTTCTCGGCCTCGTTGGCGGCGTAGGTGATGTAGCCGGCCGGTTCGGTCTCCAGGATGAAGATGCTCTCCCCGGCAAGGACCATCGAGCCCTTGCGGTTCTGGCGGTTGATCAGCACCGCGTGGTCGGCATTGATGCCGCGGATGGTCTCGTGCCAGGCGACGCGGCAGTTCTTGCGCGAGGCCACATCGGCACCCATCCAGTGCAGCACCACGTCCGAGGCCTCCTGCACGCTGGCCTGGTCCCGGTGATGGATGTTCATGGATCCGAAGGAACGTTCGACCACCTGCGAGCCGAGATGTACCGGGGCGGCCTTCAGCGCGATGTCGGTCAGGCGGTGTATCGCCATGCCCGGCTCCACCTCAAGCCACAGGCAGGAATCCCCCGGCTTGGGCAGAAATCCCTGCGACACCGTGGCCATGTACGACGCGAGTTGCGGCTGCAATGCGTCGATGAGCACGTAAGTTCGCAGGGAGATCACGGGAGCATCCATGGGAACAGCCGGTTCAAGTTGACTTCCTGAAGAGGGTCCCGCCAGGGCCGTGACAAGACCGCCGGGACGAATGGGTCCGCACCTCGAAACGCCCCGGCGGCGATGGCCTGCGCGGGCGCAGTTCCGCACGACGCGGGATGATACCGTGTTCCCGCAGCGGGAGCACGGCTGCCGCCGCCGGCACCGCCAGGATGCCGGCTGCAGGTACCCCGATGTCCCGCGCCGCGCAGCGGCCGCGGGGAGGAAAACCTTACTGCCAAGGCTGAATCCTATCATGCCCCGTGGGGCAGGTATCCAGACGAGCGGCCCCGCCCAACGCTGATGGCCCGGCGCACCCCTGACGATGAACCCCCCTCCCCGCTTGCGGGAGAAGGGGGGAAGGGCGCGACATTCGGCTAATCCACACTCCCGCGCGGTGTTCGTGCGGCCCGCTCTGTGGTACCCATGGGC
>JAGTVE010000304.1 GCA_018224485.1 Thioalkalivibrio sp.
CAGGCCGGCATCGGGTGCGGGCCCGTGGCCCGGGGGCTCTTCCAGCCTGCACTGATGGACGTCGCGGTCTCACAGAAAGAGCCACCCGACGATGAACACCGCAGCGATCACCCCGGCAACGTCGGCCGAGAGCGCCGCGGCCAGGGTGTGCCGCACCCGGCGCACCTGGATGGCGCCGAAGTACACGGCCAGCACGTAGAAGGTGGTTTCCGTGGAGCCCTGCAGGGTTGACACCAGCAGTCCCACGTGGGTGTCGGGTCCGGTCGCCGGGTCCTGCATGATCCCGGCCATGATGCCGTAGGCTCCGGATCCGGACAGCGGCCGGAGCAGCGCCATCGGCAAGGCCTCGGGCGGGAGACCCAGCGGCGCGGTCCAGGGCGCGAGCAGCCCGACGAACACGCCGAGCGCCCCGCTCGCGCGCAGCATGCCGACCGCGACCAGGATCGCGACCAGATACGGAATGATCCGTAGTGCGACCTGGAACCCCTCCTTCGCGCCCTCCACGAAGACCTCGTAGACCCGCACCCCGCGGGCAACCCCGAACAGCAGGAAGCCGATGATCAGTCCCGGGATGATCCAGGGGGCGATCGCCTGGCCGTAGAGGATGGTCAGCGGGATGATGGCCAGGATGCCCAGCAGTGCCAGCACGCTGACCCACCCCGGGTAGCCGTCGGCGGGGACTTCGATCCCCATTGGCTGCGCGGCGTCCGGCGGGTTCTCCGGGTCCGGGCGGGCTTGCGAATCTGCCTCCGGCTCCGCGCCGGTCCCGGCATCCTGCGGGGTTGCCGGCGCGGGCGGCGGAAAGAAGCGCTGCAGCACCAGGGCGCTGGTGATGCCGGTGATGGTCGCGAGCAGCGTCGCGAACAGTGTCGTGGGCAGTATCGCGGCCGGTTCCGCGGCGCCGAGGCTCGCCCGAAGCGCGATCACGCCGGTAGGCAGCAGCGTGATGCTGGAGGTATTGATCGCGAGGAACAGGGCCATCGCGTTGGTGGCCGTGCCCGGATGCGGGTTCAGCCTGTTCAGCTCCTGCATGGCCCGGATGCCGAAGGGCGTCGCGGCATTGCCGAGGCCGAGGATGTTGGCGGAGAAGTTGAGGATCATCGCGCCCATTGCCGGGTGCTCCGGGGGCACGTCGGGGAAGAGGCGGGTCATCAGCGGCCGGAGCAGCCGCGCGAGCACGGTCAGCAGCCCGCCGGCCTCCGCGACCTTCATCAGCCCCAGGAACAGCGCCATCACCCCGACCAGGCCGATCGCCAGTTCCACCGCGCTCCCGGCGGAACTGATCGCCGCCTCCGAGAGTTCCTGCATCGGCCGTGCGTCGGTGCCGATCTCCGTCAGTTCCCGCCAGGCGGCGCTGAAGAAGGCCACGGCCACCAGCACGAAGAAGATCAGATTCATCTGCGGGGAGCCGGCGTCAGCGGTTCTCGCCGCGCGACACCGCGCGCAGGACGAGGTCCATCGCTGACGTCGGCAGCAGACACTTCAGTGTCGCAAACAGGTGGGTCGGGACGGTCACGCGGTAGCGCGCCTTCGGCCGTCGCGTCTCGAGGGCCCTGATCACCGCCTTCAGCACCGCCTCCGGCCCGAGCGTGAAGGGGGCGTCGCGGTCGGCGTCGGCAAGCCGGCTCTCGGCGCGCTCGTAGGTCTGGCGCCAGTAGCTCTGGCGCGGCCGGATGAAGCGGCGGTAGGCCAGGAAGGCATTGGCCCGGAAGCGGCTGCGGATGGGCCCGGGCTCGATCAGCACCACGTGGATCCCGCTGCCGTGCAGCTCCTGGCGCATCACGTCGCTCAGGCCCTCGATTGCGAACTTGGAACACACGTAGGCCCCGCGCAGGCGCAGGCCCACCAGGCCGAGCACGGAGCTGTTCTGGATGATGCGGCCCTCGCCCTGCCGGCGCATTACCGGAATCACCGCGTTGGTAAGTTCCAGCCAGCCGAGGACGTTCGTCTCCATCTGGGCGCGCAGTGCCTGCCGGGAGAGATCCTCGACCGCGCCCGGCTGGCCGTAGGCGCCGTTGTTGAATAGGGCATAGAGCCTGCCGCCGGTGCGCGCAAGCACCTCGCGCACCGCGCTCTGGATGCTCGCCGGGTCGTCGAGATCCAGGCGCAGCGCCTCCAGTCCCTGGCCCTTGAGGCGTGCGACGCACTCTCCGCTGCGCGCGGTGGCGAAGACCCTGTAGCCCCGTTCCTTCAGCCCGAAGGCGACATGTTCGCCGATGCCCGAGGAACAGCCGGTGATCAGGACCGCGCGGGCGTCATCCGGCATTTCAGTAGGTCAGCGTGACGACGTTGGGCTCGATCACCTCGGCTATGAATCCGCCGCCGCCGCGCATGCCGTCCATCTCGGGAATCGCGTTCTCGACGGTCAGGCCGTTCTCCTCCATCGCTCCGGCGCAGGCGTAGAGGCGTGCCCCGGCGTCGTGGGCATCCTGCATGAAGCTGTAGACCGATTTCTCGCGGGCCGTGCCCGGGTGGATGGTCTCCGCAAAGCCCCTGATCAGCAGCCGGGTGCTCTCGCCGGCGAAGTACATTTCGACCTCGAGGTCCATCGCCGCGGCGACCGTGGCCTGGAAAAACGGTGCTCCCAGCGTGCCATAACGGTCGAGATCCACGGTCAGCAGCATGATCACGATCTTGTCGGCCATTGTTTTGCCTCGATTTTTCATGCGCCGCGACCGGCCGTCGCACGGTCACGGCCAGAGTTTGTCAGGCCAATGCTTTCATTCGCAAGATTCGGCCGCATAATACGCCCATCCCTTGACAGCATCCGGAGTGAACCGTGCCCATCTACGAATATGAGTGCCGCAGTTGCGGCGGCAAGACAGAGGTGATCCAGAAATTCTCCGACGCCGCGTTGACCGACTGCCCGTCCTGCGGTGCGCCTGAACTGTCCAAGCTGGTGTCGGCGGCGGGCTTCCGGCTGGCTGGAGGCGGCTGGTACGAGACCGATTTCAAGAAGGAAGGAAAGCGCAACCTGAAGGAATCGCCAAAGCCCGAGGGCGGGAACTCCGGCACCTCCAGTACCCCGGCCTGCAGCCCGGGGGGCTGCGCGACGAATGCCCAGGCCGGCTGAGTGCTGGTCCACCTTCGCCGCTATCTGATCGCGGGACTGCTGGTCTGGGTCCCGCTGATCGTGACCGGGCTGATCATCAAGTTCCTCGTGGACATGCTCGACTTCACGATCCTGCTCCTGCCCCCGAGCTGGCGGCCGGAGGCGGTCCTGGGCTTCAGCGTGCCCGGCACCGGCGTGGTGGTGGCGATCGTGATCGTGCTCGGCACCGGCCTGATCGCCGCGAATTTCGTCGGGCGCAAACTGTTTGACATCGGCGATGCCATCGTCGATCGCATTCCGCTGGTCAGTTCGATCTACAGCGCGGTGAAGCAGGTGATGCACACGGTGCTCGACGATGGCGCGGATTCCTTCAAGCGGGTGCTGATGGTGCAGTACCCCCGCAAGGGGCTGTGGACCCTCGGCTTCCAGACTGGCGTGGGGGTGGGCGAGGTGCAGCAGCGCACTGAACACGACGTGATCACGGTCTTCATCCCGACCACCCCCAACCCCACCTCCGGTTTCGTGATCATGGTGCCCCGCGGGGACGCGATCGAGCTGGACATGTCGGTGGAGGACGGGCTGAAGTTCGTGATGTCGATGGGCGTGGTCGTGCCGAAGTGGCCTGCCAAGCCGCGGTACCCGTCCGAGGTTGCGCCTCCGTTGACCAAACCGTAACATCCTGGCCCCTTCGGGCAGGTGCGGCTCGCGGCCGGGCCCGCCCGCCTCCGTTGTGGAGCACGCTCACCCCTGGCTGGAAACTGGCGCAATGCGGACTCATTTCTGTGGATTGGTCACCGAGAAGGAGCTGGACTCGGAGGTGACCCTTTGCGGCTGGGTCAACCGGCGCCGCGATCACGGCGGGGTGATCTTCATCGATCTGCGCGATCACGAGGGACTGGTGCAGGTCGTCTTCGACCCGGACCGGGCCGCGATCTTCCGCGTCGCCGAACAGGTGCGCAACGAGTTCGTGCTGCGGGTGACCGGGCGGGTGCGCCGCCGTCCGGAGGGCACCACCAATCCCGAGCTGAGGACCGGCGCGATCGAGGTGCTGGGCACGGCACTCGAGGTGCTGAATGCCTCCCACACACCGCCGTTCCAGCTCGATGACGAGGATGTCGGCGAGGAGACGCGGCTGCGCTACCGTTACGTCGATCTGCGGCGGTCGCTGATGCAGGAGCGGCTGCGCCTGCGGGCGCGGGTCACGCGCAGCCTGCGCCGATTCCTCGACGACCAGGGCTTCCTCGACATGGAGACCCCGATGCTGACGCGGGCAACGCCCGAGGGCGCGCGCGACTACCTCGTGCCGAGCCGTACCCACCCGGGCAGCTTCTTCGCCCTGCCACAGTCGCCGCAGTTGTTCAAGCAGCTGCTGATGATCGGCGGCATGGACCGTTACTACCAGATCACCCGCTGTTTCCGGGACGAGGACCTGCGCGCCGACCGGCAGCCGGAGTTCACGCAGCTCGACATCGAGATGGCCTTCGTTGACGAGAACGAGGTGATGAACCTCAACGAGCGGCTGATCCGCACGATGTTCCGCGACGTGCTCGGCGTGGAGCTCCCGGACCCGTTCCCCCGGATGGCCTACGCGGAGGCGATGGCCCGCTTCGGCTCCGACAAGCCGGATCTGCGGATTCCGCTCGAGTTCACCGACCTGACGGATCTGATGCGCGAGGTCGAATTCAAGGTCTTCAGCGGCCCGGCCAACGATTCCGAGGGCCGGGTCGCCGCGCTGCGGCTGCCGGGGGGTGGCACGCTGTCGCGCAAGGAGATCGACGACTACACGCAGTTCGTGGGGCGCTACGGTGCGCGCGGCCTCGCCTACATCAAGGTCAACCGCCTCGCGGAGGGGCCTTCGGGCCTGCAGTCGCCGATCCTGAAGTTCCTGCCCGAGCCGGTGACCCGCGCCATTCTCGAGCGCACCGGGGCCGGGGACGGCGACCTGATCTTCTTCGGCGCCGACAAGGCCACCGTGGTGAACGAGAGTCTTGGTGCGCTGCGCGTGCGGCTCGGCCACGATCGGGGGCTGGTCGAGGCGGGCTGGCGTCCGCTCTGGGTGGTGGATTTCCCGATGTTCGAATGGGACCCGAGGGAGCAGCGCCTGTTTGCGCTGCATCACCCCTTCACCGCTCCGGCGGTGGCGGATCCCGAGGCCTTGCGCGCCGACCCGCACAAGTCGCTGTCCCGGGCCTACGACATGGTGCTGAACGGTACCGAGGTCGGCGGCGGCTCCATCCGAATCCATCGCCCGGAGATGCAGCGCGCCGCCTTCGAACTGCTCGGGATCGGCGAGGACGAGGCCACCGAGAAGTTCGGCTTCCTGCTCGAGGCGCTGACCCAGGGCGCACCCCCGCACGGGGGCATTGCCTTCGGCCTGGACCGGCTGGTGATGCTGCTCGCCG
>JAGTVE010000305.1 GCA_018224485.1 Thioalkalivibrio sp.
ATGGCCAACGTGCGACCCGAGCGCGCCGTGCCCGCCCGCGACCTGCTGGTCGAGGCCCTCGAGGACGGCGAGATGGACGCTGCCGTCTACCTTGCACAGATGTACATGGAGGGCGTAGGCAACCTGTACGCCGACCCGGAACGCGCGGTCCACTACGCCCGGATCGGCGCCGAGGCGGGCTACCCCGACATGCAGGCCTGGCTGGCGGCAGTGCTCGCACGCGGCGAGCCCGTGCCGCAGGACCGGGTCGAGGCACACAAGTGGGCCAGCCTCGCGGCGTCCGGGGGCGATCGCACCGGCGAACAGCTGCGGCGGCAGATTGCAGCCGAGCTGACCGATGCCGAGCTCCGCGAAGCGCGGCGTCGCGCACTTCAATGGCTCAATGAACGATAGGATGCCCGTGCGCCAGCGAATGCCACGGGCCCCCTTCCCGGCGGAGGATTGCACCCGATGATTGAAGTCTCCGGCCTTCTCGGTCTCGTCCTGCTGATCCTTGTGATCTGGGCGATCGTCAGCACCGTGCAGAGCAGCGCCTCCACGGCCACCAAGGTCGTCTGGATCGTGGTTCTGGTGCTGCTTCCCCTTCTCGGCTTCATCCTCTGGCTGATCTTCGGACCACGTTCGGGCCGCTAGCAGGCAGGCGGGAAGTCCAGTAACCATGGACCACAGCCAGACGCGCCGGAGCAAGGCGGGCAAGTGCCGGAACAGCTACCCTGTTGCAGGCTTGCCCAACGCAACGCCGGCGTGTGCGGCGCAGCGACCGGATATCGAACTCTCGGCATGACCCACCAGGGCGCCAGCGGCAGGGTGCTAGCCGCCGGGGATACGATCGGCGTCCTCGTTCATCTGGCGCAAGGCCTCGGCACGCCCGGGCGGGACGTCTGCCCAGTCGAAGCGCCAGCCCCAGTTGCCTTCGGTCGTGCCCGGCCGGTTCATGCGGTGGCTGCCATCGAGTGCCAGCGTGTCCTGCATCGGGATCACCGCCACGCGTGCCGGCGATTCCAGGGCCGCGCGGATCAGGGGCCAGGGCATCTCGCCATCCGGCTCGCCCAGCCGCTGGAGTATCCTGGCACGATCCTCCGGGGGCAATGACTCAAACCACCCCAGGGTCGTGTCGTTGTCGTGAGTGCCCGTATAGACGACACCGAGCTCCTCGTGATTCTGAGGAAGATAGGGATTGTCCTCGCCCCCGTCGAAGGCGAACTGCAGGATCTTCATTCCTGGCAGCCCGAAGCGCTTGCGCAGCGCAGTCACCTCGGGCGTGATCACGCCGAGATCCTCGGCAAGCAGCGGCAGCTCCCCGAAGCGCTCCAGCAGGGCCTCGAAGAAGGCCGCGCCCGGGCCCGGCTTCCATTCCCCGCCGATCGCGGTCGGCTCGCCTGCCGGAATCGACCAGTAGGCCTCGAAACCCCGGAAGTGATCGATGCGCAGCGCATCCAGCTCCTCCAGCGCCCACCCGATCCGTTGCATCCACCACGCGTAACCGGTCTCGGCCATGTAGTCCCAGCGATAGTGCGGATTGCCCCAGCGCTGTCCGGTCTCGGAAAAGTAGTCGGGCGGAACCCCCGCGACGGTCCTCGGCTGACCCTGTTCATCGAGATCAAAGTTCTCCGGGTTCGCCCAGACGTCCGCGGAATCGTGCGCCACGAAGATCGGCATGTCCCCGAGCAGAAGGATGTCGCGCCTGTTCGCCTCCCGGCGCAGCCGGGTCCACTGCCGGAAGAACACGAACTGGGCGAAGCGGACCGTATCCAGGGACTCCGCGGCCTCGGCGCGCAACTGCTCCATCCGGCCCCGCTCGCGGTGCAGCAGTGGCGCCGGCCATTCCCACCAGGGGCGGTTGCCCTGCAGCTGCTTGATCACCACGAACAGCGCGAAATCCTCGAGCCAGTCGCTCTGTTCCTCGACGAAGGCCTCGTACTCGTCCCAAGCGGTGCCCCCGGCCGATTCCAGCGCCTGGCGGGCCTCCGACACCGCCTGCCCGGTCGGCATCCCCGCGCACTCCTCGGACAGCCAACCATCGCGGACCATGTCGTCGGGGTCGATCAGGCGCGTATCGCCGGCAAAGGCCGAGATGCACGCGTAGGGCGATCCGTCGGCCTGCGGCGGGTTGAGCGGCAGCACCTGCCAGAGGCTGAACCCGGCCGCCTCGAGCCAGTCCAGGAAACGGCGCGCCTCCGACCCGATCCGGCCGACCGGACCCGGGCCCGGCAGCGAGGTGGGATGCAGGATGATCCCGGATCGGCGCTTGTCGAGCAGCCGGTTTGCTGGCCGATCCACACTCATGAGTGTGCCTGGCCCCGGCGCATCGTGCCGCCGGTGGCCGGCTCGCCGCCACCGGTGGACAACACCAGCGAGAGCGATTCGGGTACGGGCAATCCGGCCCGCTGGTACAGCGCGGCCAGATGCCGGCGGTACAGGGTCTCGAAGTCGCTCACCGAACCCGCCGGATTGTAGCCGCCGAACCACCAGCACCAGTCCGAACCCTCGCAGATCGCAAGCTGTTCCATCAGGGCCTCGCTGTGCAGTTCCGAATGCTGCTGCAGCGCGACATCCACCGCCTGCTTCGCCTCGATCAGTCGGTCCCAGCCAGCGTTCTTGTCCGGGTCGCCGATCCAGGTTGAGAAGGTGCCGTAGACCCAGCTCCCAGCCACCAGCGCCGGCAGTTCGGAGACCCCATTGATGCCGCGCGCGCAAACGTCCGCGAAGGTTCGAAGCCGGATGCGCGGGTGTTCCGCCAGGCGTCGATACAGATCGTGCAGGAAGTGGAAGCCGTTTTCCGGATAGTACTCCCAGGCGTTCTCGCCATCGAGAATCACCGACACCACGCCGCCGGGCGGCGGCGCGTCCACGATGTTCTCGAGGTGGTGCACAAAGTCGCCGACCGCGTCGCGGGCATGCCAGTCCGCGTAGCGGAACCCGATCGCGTCAGACAGGCCATCATCGCGAAAGAACGCGAGCAGGCGCGTACCCTTGAGCCGGTAGGGCTGGTGCAGCCAGCCATCCTGCGGCTCGTGTTCCGTGTCGGGCGCGACCGCAAGGCTGTTTGCGAGCACCGTCTGGCCGCTGGCGGTCCAGCGGATCCCGTATTCGTCGAGCAACCGCAGCGTGGCAGTGCTCACCCCCCCTTCGGACGGCCAGCAGCCCTGCGGGCGAAGGCCGAAGTGCCGCTCGAAGACCTCCAGACCCCGCTCGATGTGCCAGCGCACCCGTGCCTCCCCATCCGGGTAGGCGGCATGTTCGGGAAGGACGACCTCCGGCATCGCCTCCCGCGCCGAATCGATGTCCAGCAGCAGCGGGATGATCGGGTGGGCATAGGGTGTGAAGGAGAGTTCCACACGCCCGGATTCCGCCAGTTCCCGGTAGCGGGGAATGATGTCCGCGAGCACGTAGCCGATCAGCTCCAGCAGCTGCCGCCGGGTGCCGGCGTCATAGCCGTCCTCCTCGGCCAGCCAGCGCTGCACCTCGGGGTTTTCGCGCCGAACGGTGGCCCCAAGCCACGCCAGGTGATAGCAGGTCGCGAGATCGAGAAAAAAGCGCGGGGCGAGGTGACGCAGGAGGGCCGGGTCCTGCTGGGCCTGCCGGGCGATCCTGGCCAGGTCCCGGAAGAGCGGAAAGGGCTCGATCATCCGCGGCTCGTGCGCACGCAGGCAGACCCGGATGATCTCGGCGCGCGCCTCGGCATCCTCGGGCACGGTCTTCGCGGTCAGGAGCGCAAGGACCGGGTCCGCGATCAGGTGTCCGTGTTCAAGATGACCCGCAACCTGCCGTGCGTAGTCCGCGATCTGCTCGAGCAGGATCGGCGCGAAATTCACCACGGCACGGGCATCGGGAACGGCCTCGAGATGCGCGGCCATGTCCGAGTAGTCCTTCACCGCATGCAGGTAGGTCCAGGGCAATGCGTAGCGGCCCTGGCCGTGCTCGAAATACTGCGGCTGATGCATGTGCCAGCAGAGCACGACGTCCAGCGGAGCCCCCGCGGGTTCGGTCTCCGCCTGATCAGCGGACATAACGCGAGAGCTGTCCGAGCATTTCGGGGGTCACGACCCGGACACCGCCCGGGGAGATGAAGAAGTGCCTTGCGTCTTCCTCTTCGTCCACGCCGATGCGCACACCGTCCGGGATCTGGCAGCCCCGGTCGATCACGCAGCGCCGGATCTCGCAGTTCTCGCCGATGTTTACGCTCGGCAGGATCACGGAGTCGTGCACGCGCGAACCGGCGTTCACCTGTACATCCGAGAACAGCAGCGAATGACGCACGGTGCTTCCCGAGATGATGCAACCCCCGGAGACCATGGAGTCGATCGCCATGCCGCGCCGGTCGTCGTCGTCGAACACGAACTTCGCCGGCGGCCACTGTTCCTGGTAGGTCCAGATCGGCCACTCGCTGTCGTAGAGATTCAGTTCCGGCGTCACCCCGATCAGTTCCAGGTTCGCCCGCCAGTAGGAGTCCA
>JAGTVE010000306.1 GCA_018224485.1 Thioalkalivibrio sp.
ACCCACTCCTCGCCGATGAACAGGCGCAGGCGGTTGTACTGGCCGGCCTTGAAGGGCTCCACGTCAGCGTCTACGCGCAGGCTGAACAGGCGCTCGGTCCATCGCGTCAGTTCGCTAACCTCTCCCTTCGCCCAGCCCATGTCACCTCCAGAATCAACCAACCCGCAGGAGCGACCTCCGGTCGCGATCGAGCCTTACCAGGTCCACACGCCGCTTCGCGGCCAGAGGCCGCTCCTACGCAGGGTTGCGGCGCGCCGCCCTCCTTTCAAGGCTCCCACAACATTGACCCGCGTATTCCACCCGGGCTGCGGATCTCCAGGGAACCGTGCCAGTATAATCCCTGGAAAAGAAACCCAGAGACCCGGAGGACCCATGGCCCGCACACCATCCCAGATGATCGACCTCGGTACCGAGGCCCCGAACTTCAGCCTGCCCGACGTGGTGTCCGGCAAGACGATCTCCCTGGACGACTTCCCCGATGCCAAGGGCTTCATGATCGCCTTCATCTGCAACCACTGCCCGTTCGTGCAGCTGATCCGGCACGAGTTCGCGCGCTACGGCCGCGAATACACCGACAAGGGCATCGCCGTGATCGCGATCAACTCCAACGACATCCAGGCCCATCCGGAAGACGGCCCCGACGCGATGCGCGACGACGCGCGCCGCTTCGGCTACACCTTCCCCTACTGCCTGGACGAGGACCAGTCGGTGGCGAAGACTTACCAGGCCGCCTGCACTCCCGACCTGTACCTCTTCGACGCCGACCGCAAGCTGGCCTACCGTGGCCAGTTCGATGGTGCCCGGCCGGGGAACGACGTCCCCGTCACCGGCGCGGACCTGCGCGCCGCCACCGACGCGCTGCTCGCCGGCCGGGAGATCCCGGAGGACCAGAAGGCGAGCCTCGGCTGCAACATCAAATGGAAGCCGGGCAACGAGCCGGCCTACTACGGCTGAACCG
The DNA here is from genome assembly GCA_018224485.1 of Thioalkalivibrio sp. Lineage (GTDB taxonomy): Bacteria > Pseudomonadota > Gammaproteobacteria > Ectothiorhodospirales > Ectothiorhodospiraceae > Thioalkalivibrio. The sequence continues at coordinate 959 of JAGTVE010000306.1, forward strand.
GCTAACGGCAGGCGCCTCGAACGCGGCGGCTGCCTGAAACCCGGAACGGTCAGCCATGCCGCCTAACAACATCATCGAAGGGCCGAAGGTCGCCACGTGGAACTGCCCATCGTGCCGGGAGGCGGTGCCGCGGCTGCTGCCCAACGGGCAGCGGAACCGGGTTCGGCTGCACGACGCCGACATGCTGCTGCCGGCCGCCGGGATCGGCGCAGCAGCCGAACGTATCCCCGGTCCACGTGCCAGCGAGGTCTGTTTCGCCTGCGCCCAGGCCTACCGTGAGCTGCTGGGCACGCTGATCCGTCCACCAGGCGAGGAGGGTGACGCGCGCGGCGGCCCGGGGCTCAATGACACCGGGATCGTGGGGGCCCTGCTGCCGATTGCCGGTCGGGGCACGCAGGTGCTGATCTTTCACGTGATTGCCGGTGAGTTGAGCAACACCGAGATCGAGGACCTGCGCCAGCTGCACGCCGATCGCCTCACCTACCCGGGAACCCGCGGCGCGATCGCCCCGCTCCTGTGGTCGCTATACGATGAGCATCTCGCCCAGCTGCACGCCACCGCACCCCCGGGCGAACCCGATCCCCATTCCTGACCGGACATTCCGGGTGCTATCCCGTTGGTGGGCCCGCTACAATCATGGACGGGGTCGATAAAATCGACCCATCGGCCGGGAGACCCGCTTGAAGACCCTCGCGATCTACAACCTTAAGGGCGGCGTCGGCAAGACCGCAGCGGCCGTGAACCTCGGCTACCTGGCCGCCCAGTACGGCTGGAAGACCCTGCTCTGGGACCTGGATCCGCAGGCCGCCGCGACCTGGTACCTGGGCCAGGAACCCGGCGTGCAGGACAGTGTGAAGAAGCTCGCCCGCGGCAAGCGCGACTGGAAGGACTCGATTCGCGAGACCGGCTGGCCGCGCCTGTCCTGCCTGCCCGCGGATTTCGAGAACCGCAACCTGGACCAGTACCTGCGCAAGGCGGAACACCCCGAGTTCCAGGTGCGCCGGCTGCTGAAGGACTTCAAGTCGGAATACGACCTCATCGTGCTGGACTGCCCGCCCAGCTTCTCGACCGTCACCGAGAACCTGTTCCATGCCTCCGACGTCATCGCGGTGCCGATCATCCCCTCGCAGCTGTCGATTCGCAGCTTCGAACAGATGGTGCAGTTTCTGGAAGCAGAGAAGATCCGCCGGGTGAAGCTCTACCCCTTCCTGTCGATGGTCGACAACCGGCGCAAGCAGCATCGCGAGGCCGGGCTGCACCTGCGCACGGAGATGCCCAACCTGCTCGCCACGCCGATTCCCTACGCCGTGGCCGTGGAGGCAATGGGCCGTCATCGCGCCCCGCTGCCCGTCAGCGCGCCGAAAGCCCGTGCCACCGCCGCCTTCGAGCAGCTCTGGCTGGAGATCGCCGAAAAGCTGCACCGGCAATCCTGAGCCGCGGGTGCACCAGCGACCCCGGGTATTTGATCACACGCCGCATCGCGGCCAGAGGCCGCTCCTACAGGTGCGCCACTCCGCCCCGTCGGAGCGAGCCGTGGTCGCGAACGCGCCGCAGGCGCGACGGACGCCCGAGATCCACCCAGCGTCGATTCGCGTGCAGGGCACGCTCCCACACGCGGGCGGGCATTGGAGCAATGGTGCTCTTTCAGAGGTCTTCAGCGTCCATGCGCGACAGCATGCGCATCCCGCCGACCATGCACTGCAGCGCCAGCAGCGCGGCGGCCTCCACGTCGGGGCTGCCGGCCTGCGGCAGCGCCCAACGCTTCAGCCGGCAATTGGCCGGCCGTTCTGCAGGAAACTCGCGGGCGGCCTCGGTATCCACCGCCACCAGAAGATCGGCCCATTCCAGGTCCTCCCGGCGGAGATCGTGCATCGATCGCGCGGGGCGCACCTCCAGCCACTCCGCGAGCGCCGGTTCCGCGGCCAACTCCTTCACCACCTGCGCGCGCCCGTCATCAGTGGCGGCCGCGACCAGCAATCGTGCGGGACGCTTGTACATGTTTCAGGAGACTGCCAGACGGGGGGGCGGCCGGCCTCAGGCGTCACCCAGGACGCGCCGCCGGTGAGCGGCCGCGAAATCCAGCATGCGCTGCGTCGCGGTCAGGGCCTTCACGCGTTCCTCTTCGTCCACGAAGATCTCGTCACCACCGTGCTCCAGCGTATGCGCGAGGCTGGTCAGGTCGTTCATCGCCATCCATGGGCAGTGCGCGCAGCTGCGGCAGGTTGCGCTGTGCCCGCCGGTCGGGGCCTCGATCAGGCGTTTCTGCGGTGCCGCCTGCTGCATCTTGTAGAAGATGCGGTTGTCCGTCGCAACAATGAACTCGGATTCCGGCCGGTCCCTCACCGCCGCGATCAGCTGGCTGGTGGAGCCGACCACGTCCGCCTGCAGGATCACGTCGCGAGGCGACTCCGGGTGCACCAGCACCGCGGCCGCCGGGTGTGCCTTGCGCAGCTTCTCCAGTTCCCGCGAACGGAACTCGTCGTGCACCACGCAGGAGCCGTCCCAGAGCACCATGTCGGCGCCCGTCTCACGGCGGATGTAGTCCCCGAGGTGACGGTCCGGCGCCCAGAGGATCTTCCGCCCCTGGTCACGCAGCCATTCCACCAGCGGCACCGCGATGCTGGAGGTGACTACGTAGTCGGAAAGCGCCTTCACCGCGACCGAGGTGTTCGAATACACCACCGCTGTGCGGTCCGGATGCTGTTCCCGAAAGGCGCGAAAGGCATCGGGAGGGCAGCCGAGATCCAGCGAGCACTCCGCCTTCAGTGTCGGCATCAGCACCCGCTTTTCGGGACTCAGGATCTTCGCGGTCTCGCCCATGAACCGCACGCCCGCCACCACCAGCGTTGTCGCCGGATGCTCCTTGCCGAAGCGCGCCATCTCGAGCGAATCCGCGATGCAGCCGCCCGTCTCCTCGGCGATGCGCTGCAGCGAGGAATCGACGTAGTAGTGGGCCACCAGAACCGCATCCCGCTCTTCCAGCAGCGCCTTGATCCGAGCCGTCAGCGCCGCTCGCTCCGCCTCGTCCAGATCCGGCCGCTCGGAGACGATCGTCGCCGTTTCCGGTACGGAATACTCGGCTTCTGCCAGTGCCATGGTCTACCTCGAAAATCCACGCATCCGGGAGTGGGCCTTTCGCCCGCAGTCCTTGTCACCCCGGGTCAGGCGCCGCGCCCAATCGCTCCGTGAGGGGTACCCCTCGGCCGCGACCCAGCGCTTGGCGCCCCCCCGATAATGCAATGCGACCGCGGGCTGTTCCCATGCGCAGATCAGTGTCATCACAAATTCATAATACTATGACTAACCGGCATGGACAGTGTTCCTGTAAAGGGGCCGGGGCTAACTGTCATGGCACGTGGCCACCCCTGACCATGAAAATCTCCCTCCCCCGCTTGCGGGGACAAACCCGCCGGGAGCGACTCGAACCGCCGGAGACGGGCCCGAAGGGCGGAGG
>JAGTVE010000307.1 GCA_018224485.1 Thioalkalivibrio sp.
ACTCGGATGCTCGAGTTCCAGGTGGGCCGAGACGAGTGCCTGGTAATCCTCCTCGCTGATACCAGGAACGAGTTTCCGGGAGGCGGGAAGGCAAACGGGTTCGCTCATGATGCAGGTCCAGGCGGCCTAACGGGGGCGGTGCCCATCGAGACACAATCCAGATTAGCACAGGCATGAACGCGTGCCATCAGCGGATGTGGCCATCGCGGGGCACCCCCCCTTCGGTGTTTCGGGCGCAACACCGTTCGAATTGCGCCTATGCTTATGGAGCTACGCGCCGGATTATGAGTGCAGGAATGTGACAAGTGCGTGACGCAGTCATGGAGTTCGACGATGTTCCAACTTGAAGGTGTGAAGCTAAAATGGGCCTTGCCGGGCCGAATCACGCTGCGGATCGACGACCTCATCGGGCAACAGGGGCTTGCGGAAAGCCTGGAATCCGATGTCGCGGAAATCGATGGCGTAAAGCAGATCAAGGTGGACTCGGACTCGGGTACAGTGACACTTCGTTACGATCGAAAGCGCATCTGGGAACCAGCCTCGGTGAACGCCTTGCTGGCGACATTGAAACGGCACTTTCCGGAACGCGACTTTCGAGGTTTCGAGGACTGGGCTCTCGGCGGTCGGAAACAGTGACTGGAGGTGGGATGTCATGGCGTGGTTGAATGAAGATACCGCGAAGGGCGTGATGGTTGGCGTGGGACTCGTGTTGACCGCCCCGCTGCTGTTGGCGGCCGTGGGCGGGTTTGGACGGCCGGCGGCCCGCGCCGCGGTAAAGGCGGGCCTGCTCGCCTACGAGAAGGGGATGGAGACCGCGACCGAGGTCGGCGAACTGGTGGAAGACCTGCTCGCCGAGGCCGAGGCCGAGATCGACGCCGAGCGCGCGGCCCCGGACGCGCCCCCGACAGAGAGCGCCGCAGAGCCATCGGCCCCGTCCGAGACCCCGCCCAAGACCCCGCCCGAACCCGGCGCATCGGCATGAATGACAAGGCCTACCTGGTCCACAAGGCGCCCGGGCGGCTGCGCCTGCGCGTACCCGAGATGCGCGGCGATATCCCGTTCTTCCGTGATCTGGTAGCACGGCTGAGCCCGCTCGAGGACATCGAGGCGGTTCGGGCGAACCCGGACACGGGCGGAGTCCTGATCCTGCATCGGCGGGACACCCAGCAGGCGGTGCTCAACCGCGTGACTTCAGTCGTCAACCTCACCGACGAAGAGTATGTGCCGCCCAGCGCCTTCAGCCGCGCCGTTACCGGGCTCGGCAAGCTCGACGAAGTGATCGCCAGGGAAACCAAGGGCGGGAGCTCGCTATCCTCGACGATCTTCCTGGTGCTGATGGGCATGGCGCTTGCGCAGATTGCGCGGGGCCAGGTGATGGCACCCGCGAGCTCCCTGCTCTGGTACGCGCTCGACCTGACACGCGTGAAGCGCACGCGCGCACCGGCCGACTAGGGAAACGCTGGTTCATCGGCGTTTCCCAGCGGGACAGGGAAGTGACGCCAGAATCGACCACCGCAGGTGGTTGATTCTGGAGCAAGCCGCAAATCGTCTGTGCAGCGCTGAGAAAGCCAGGATGGCCTATTCAGCGCTTCCCCAGTGGCCTTCCCGCAAGGAGTCCACCAGGTCTTCGCTCTCCCAGGGAACGTCGAGGTCGTCCCGGCCCACCTGGCCATAAACCGCAAGCCTCCGGAACAGGGTACCCGCGTTGCGCTGAACGATATGCTGCAGCCCGAATCGGCGCACGATCGCCGCAACTCGCAGGTCGACGACACCCTCCAGTTGTTCCCCGATCGTCTCTTCGGGGATGCGCGCGGTTCCGTAGGTTTGGACCTGTACGCTCACAGGCCGCGGCAGACCGATGCTGTAGGTCAGCTGGATCTCGCACTCCGACGCGAGACCCGCCGCAACCACGTTGCGGGCCAGATGCCGGGCCGCATACGGCGCCACCCGATCGATACGCAACGGATCCTTTCCCGATAGGGCCGCCCCGCTGTGGCGCGCGTACTCACCGTAGCCGTCCATCGCCGTCTTGCGCCCGGTCAGGCCGGAGTGAAGCGCGGGCCCGCCGCCGATGACCGGCCCCTCGGGATTGACGAAAATCCGGGTTTCGTCATCAAGCCCCGGGCTACCGTTGGCGAGGGCCGGACGAATCAGACGTTCGCAGAGCATCGTCTCCAGCATCCGGGAATCCGGTTTGCCCTCCGTCCGCTGGCTGGCCACCAACGTCACGCTGTGCAGACGGGTCGGTGCCCGCTGTTCGAAGGCGACCGCGACCTGGGCCTTGCCGTCCGGCATCAGGAAGTCAAACTCCGGGTCGCCGCGAAGCCCGTCGAGACCCCGGGCCAGATGGTGCGCGGTCGCGACCGGGGCCGGCATGCGCTGCGGCGTGTGGCCACAGGCATAGCCGAACGCGGTTACGTTGTGCGAAGCCAGGACGGTGTCGAGAGCGGAATCGTCGGCCAGCTGGTCGATGTCGAGCCGCTGGTACGGGGGACCCGACAGCTCCTGGATGCTGGTCATGATCGTGCAGTCGCGGGCGTTGAACCCCATGGCGCTCGTGTAGCCGAGATCCGCGATCACCGAGCGCGCCAGATCACCGGTATCGAATCGGGCCTGGCTCGCATGCCGCACGGACAGGAACAGGATGCTGGACGCGATCGCACATTCGGCGATCACGCGCGAAAGGGGGTCCTCCTCCAGCATCCGGTCGACGATCGCATCGCTGATCTGATCGCACAGCTTGTCTGGGTGGCCCGGGGTTACCGACTCGGAGGCAAACACGAACGCTCTGGACATCATCAGGTCTCCGCTTCGGTGTTGGGGCCTTGCCGATCCGCACCCCGGCCACGACGCAGCTTCGCAGCCTCGTTGATCCCCAATGGTAGCAGCGCTCCGGCTGCCGCAACCGCAAGGTCCACCGGTCCCAGGGGCGTGGTACCCAGGAGCCTCCGAATCCCCGGGATCATCCCGGCCGCGAGCTGCGCCGCCAGTGACACGCCCAGTGCCAATTGCAGACGCGGGTTCCTCGGCCGGGACCCCGGGTTGAACAGTCCCCGACTTTCGGAACGGCAGACGATCGCGTGCAGCAGCTGCGCCACGGTCAGGGTCGTAAAGGTCTGGGTACTCGCGTGCGGACCCTGGCCGTAGCGGCCGAGCGCATAGGCGTAGCTGGCCAGGGTGCCGGCACTGATCACCCCGGACTCGATCCCCATCCGGATCAGGTCTTCCCGGCGAATGATGCTCTCGTCGCGGGCCCGCGGTGGCCTTTTCAGCACGTCCCGTTCGGGCGGCTCCATGGACAGCGCAAGACCGGGAAAGATGTCGCTGATCAGGTTGATCCACAGCAGCTGCATCGGATTCAGCGGCGCCCCCCGCCCCAGCGCAAGCCCTGCCAGCATCACCTCGATCTCGGTGAAGTTGGTTGCGAGCAGGAAATGGATCGTCTTGCGAATGTTGTCGTGGATGCTGCGCCCCTGACTGATCGCTTCACCCATCGTGTGCAGGTTGTCATCTTCGAGCACCACATCGGCGACCGATCGGGCCACGTCAGTTCCGGAGGAGCCCATCGCGACCCCCACATCTGCGGCCTTCAAGGCCGGACCGTCGTTGATGCCGTCGCCTGTCATCGCGACGATCCGCCCACCTGCCTGCAGCGCCTGCACGATCTTGAGCTTGTGTGCCGGACTCACGCGCGCGAAGACATGGGTATTCTTCACCAGGCCGGCGAGCAGCAGCGGATCCATGTCCTCAACGCGCGCCGCCTCGAGGATGTTCAGAGGCCTGCCGTTGCTCAGGCCCAGTTCGCGCCCGATTGCGGCAGCGGTCGCGCCCTGATCGCCGGTGAGCATCACCGTCTCGATCCCGGCGCCGTGGTACCGTTGCATCAGCTCGCGCATACCGGAGCGGAGCGGATCCACCATTCCGACCATCCCCGCCCACACCAGGCGCTCGGGTTTCGGGTTTCGCGAATCGGGAAATTCGCCATAGGCGACCCCGAGCACGCGCAGCGCGTTCCCTGCCATCCATTCGTTCTCGCGCAGCAGCCGCTGCCGGGTGTCGTCTTCCATCGGCATGAGCCCGTCGCGTCCGTGCTGCCGGTCGCAGCGTGCGAGAACCTCTGCCGGACTCCCCTTGATTGCGAGCAGGGAGCCTGGTTCATCGCGGTGCACGCTGTAGACATAGGGCCGACCCTCCGCCCGGTGCCGCAGCGACAGGCGCGGGTACCGCCGACGCAGGCCCGGCACGTCGATGCCGGCCTTCAGCGCGAGTCGCACCAGCGCATTTTCGGTCGGTGAGCCGTCGAGCACCGGGGCGTCCTGAGCTCCTTTCAGCTCGGTCTCACTGCACAGCGTCGCGATCTCCATCAACCGCCTCAACGCCGGGCGTTCGGTGAGATCGACCACCGTCTCTTCACCCTCTAGCCCCGACCCCGCGACGCTCAGCCGCTGGCCGGCAACATGAGCACTGGTCACTGTCATGCGGTTCTCGGTCAGGGTGCCGGTCTTGTCGAGACAAAGCACCTGCACCGCGCCCAGGGATTCCACCGCATCCAGTTGGCGCACTGCGACGCGGTGTCGGCGCATATTGTTGATGCCCAGTGCGAGCGTGGTTGTCGCCACCGCAGGCAGGCCCTCGGGCACCGCCGCCACCGCCAGCGAGACCGCCGACTTGAGCATGGGGATCAGCCCCTGGCCGCGCAGCAGCCCGACCGCAAACACGCCGACGCAGACCGCGCCGGACAGCAGTGCCAGCTGGGTCCCCAATGTACCCAGCTGCCGCTCCATCTGGGTCTCAGGAGCCTCGGTCGCGGTGACCATCGACTGAATACGGCCCAGCTCCGTCCCCAGACCTGAACCCACCGCGATGGCCCGAGCATCTCCGCCGGTCACCAGTGTGCCCATGTAGGCCATGTTGCGTCGCTCCGCGAGCGGCAGGTCCTCCTGCGCAAGCACGCGGACATGTTTTGCGACCGGCATGCTCTCGCCGGTCAGGGCCGACTCATCGATGCTCAGATGCCGCGTCTTGAACAGACGCAGATCTGCCGGAACGTGACTACCGGGGTGCAGATGCACGACATCACCCGGCACGATGTCCTCCACGGCAACCTGCTGAGAACGGGCGGATCGAACCACCGTCGAGTCCCTCGGCACATAGCTGCCCAGGGAAGCGATCACGCGCTCGGCCTGGCGTTCGGTGAAGAAGCCGATCGCGGTATTGGTGAGCACCACGCCGCCGATCACGAAGGCGTCGACCACACCGCCCGTGGCGACGGATACGACTGCGGAGATGCCCAGAAGCCCTACGGGGAGGTTGACAACCTGCCCCGCCAGCATCGCGAGCCCAGAGCGCCCGGTCGGGTCAGGCAGACGATTCGGACCGTAACGCATTCTGCGTTCCTGGGCCTCTTCCGGGTTCAGGCCGCTCGGGCGGGTGTGCAGATGCCGGAACACCGACCGGACCTCGTGGACATGCCAGGCGATCGATGGCGGCTGCTCGCTTGAATCACTCGTGCGGGCATTCCGGCGCGGAGCCGGGCGGAGCGGAACCTGGGGATCGCAAGCCGCATCGGCACAGCGCGCAGGGAGCAGCCGATCGGCACAATCGGCGAGCCATCGGAGCAAGTCATCGATCGGTTCGGCGTGCACGAATCGCAACAGCACGTTACCGGTGCGGGCATTCGCGCGGGCCTCGAGCACCCTCGAATCTGCCTGGAGCGCGGTCACAAGCTGGCGGCACAAATCCGGCCGGCGATGCAGGCCGTCCACAGACACACGCACCCGCCCGGGCACCGCAGAGCCGATCCTGAGCCGATGGGCCCACGATAGCGCCGAAAAGTCCGTTGCCCTATGCTCAAGCATCGTTTCAGGGTAGCTGGAGTACCAGCCTCAACCGTCCTGCCAACCTGTGGACATTCACTAGTATGGGCACAAATGGGGCGGTGCTTGCCACCTCGACATCGGTGCGGACCGCCTTTCCTGGGTGGCTTCGACACAAGCGGGGTGATGGATGAGCGAATGGACCGTCTGGGTGCAATTCGCCGTCTGTATCGCGTTGATCGGGGCCTCGGGCGTACAGCTCACCCGCTACGGCGATGCGATCGCGGACAAGACCGGAATCGGGCGCTCCTGGATTGGCCTGGTGCTGATCGCAACCGTCACCTCCCTGCCGGAACTCTTCAGCGGCATCAGCGCGGTCACGATTGCCAACGTACCGGACATCGCAGTCGGGAACGTGCTTGGCGCCTGCGTGTTGAATCTCTCCATCCTCGCCCTGCTTGACCTCCTGCACCGGCGTGGATCCATCTACTGCGTCGCGAGTCGCAGCCACATCCTCGCGGCCGGTTTCGGCGTGGTGCTTTTAAGTCTGATCGGCTTCGGACTGCTGAACGGTGACGTCGCCTCGGGATGGACCCTCGGACACATTGCCTTCTACTCGCCATTGTTACTGGTCGGCTATGCAGTCGCCATCCAGGCCGTGTATCGCTACGAGACCACGCATGTCGCAGAATTCACCGAAGCGGAGCCCGACCGCTATCCCGACATCACCCTGCACACGGCGGTGCTGCGCTACGCAATTGCCGCTGCGGTGGTCGTCGGCGCGGCACTCTGGCTGCCCTTTGTCGGCGAAGACATCGCGCTTCAGATGGGCTGGTCACAAGGCTTCGTCGGCACCCTGTTCGTCGCGTTCGTCACCACGGTGCCCGAACTCGTGGTCACGCTCTCGGCACTGCGGATCGGCGCAGTGGACATGGCCATGGGCAACCTGCTCGGCAGCAACCTGTTCAACCTGCTCGTGCTCGCGGTGGACGACGTCTTCTTCCTGCCCGGATCTCTGCTGGCAGCAGCATCACCCGCACATGCGACCACTGCGTTCGCGGTGCTGATGATGACCGGGGTGGTGATCGCAGCCCTTTTCTACCGCCCGCCGGCACGGCTTTTCGGCATCATCGGTTGGCCCAGTGTGGTGTTGTTGGGAGTCGCCGCGCTGAACGGTCATGTGGTGTTTCTGCATGGGTGAGGCCAGTGGGCCATGCAGGACAAAGGGTCGGAGCGGCAGAAGTATCACGAAAACTTCACCTTCCGCGTGCTAAATTCATGTCCTGTCAAGGACCTATCGTGCAAACCAAAGCGAGAGATGCCGGCATGTCGGAGCAAGACAAGAAACAACCGGAAGATTACGAGACCGTCCAACCGTTCCTGAAGGCTGCCTTCGAGCAGTTCCTGGCCGCCGGGCGTGGGGTTCGGGATATGGCGGAATTCTCGTTGGAACGCCTGGGCGACACGGGCCTGCCCTACGTGAACCGCTTTGTCGCCGAGGTGCACACCGGTCAGGTCAAGATCAAGGGGCTGACGGCCTCGCTTCACAAGAGCCTGTTCGACGGCCGCCCCGGTCCCGAGGAACGCGAACGGATGATCCGGGAGGCCGCCTACTTTCGGGCCGAGCAACGCGGTTTCGTGGGTGGCTCTCCCGAGGACGACTGGGCGGAAGCCGAACGCGAGGTCGATGCGCATATGGCCGCGCGAGAGGGGCTGATCATCCGCGGACGCCATGCGGTCGAGTCGGCCGGCGCCGCGGCCGGGCACGGGGCCGAGGCGACGTATGCCCTTGTGCGGCAATGGCTGGCGGGTCGCGAGGGTCGCGCCGAAGAACCCCCTCATCGACTTGCACATTTGCCCGAGTCGGAGGCCAAGGCTGAAGCCACTGCGGCCTCTGGGGAGTTGCCAAGTGCAGAGGAAGGCGGTGCGGCCGGGGAACAACCGGGGGACGTCGAGACACCGCCGGCCAAGGCGAAGAAACGTCGCGCTGCACCCCGGGCGAAGAAGGCAGGCGAGCCCGCGCCGCAAGCCAAGGCAGCCGGTACCCGCGCCCGAAAGCCGCGTCCCCCCCAGACCCCCCGGGGGGCCTGACAGGAGTCACCACCCTCTCCTGTACGCGGACGGGCTCTCCGGAGCAGGCTTAGCGCCTTTTCATGTTCACGGAAAACAACTAAGGAGGACGAAGAGAGACCCGGAATCCTCGTCGGGCTCTGGCCGGAGCGGGGGCGGGTCTTTCTGGAGCAGGGCCGGCCCACCCTTGAGCAGTGGCGTGAACGGATGCGGAAATATCTGGAAGAGCGCCGGAGCTACTACTCCGTGGAAGTGGTTGCGCCCGGCGGTGTTTCCTGCATTAACTGCGGAACGCGACAGAAAATGTGAGGGAAGCCTGTGAGATCGCGCGCTCGATGCGTCCATCCCGGCAACATCAGTGCGCACCGAACGCATTCCGGGTCACCGAAACCGGAAGGCCGCTTCAACCAGCCGAAACGACACAAGCAGCGCGATCAGCATGAAGGCGATGGTGCCGGTTTCCACGCCGCTTGCCAGGCCGCCGACAAGCCCCACCGCCAGCAGCAAACTCAGCAGCGTGGCCGCAAGGCGGCTACGGGCCCAGCCGCCGATCAGCGCCAGCAGGGCCACCAGCGTCCCCTCGATCATCGTCGGCAGGTGGTTCATCAGGAATCCGAGCAACACCACCGTCACGCCCGAGAGCATCAGCAGCCAGCCTGAGGCACGCGCCAGCCGGAGGGCCTGTTCACGGGAACGCAGCGGACGGACGATCAAGAGAAGGTCCGCCGGGGGGCTGGATTTGTTCATTGACAGGGACGGGGGCGAAGGGGGAAGGACGGGAAAGCAGGAAGGGAGGGGACAGATTTAAACATCTGTCCCCTGCGTGCAAACAGATTTATAAATCTGCCCCCTGTGTGGCCTGTGTGGCCTGTGTGGCCTGTGTGGCCTG
>JAGTVE010000308.1 GCA_018224485.1 Thioalkalivibrio sp.
CAGCGCAGCCGGACCTGATGCTCCATCATAAGCCGTCGATCGTGCCGGCGCCGTCTGGAGGAGGGGCCGGGTGGGTGCCAATGAACGAGGCTTCGACCCCGAGGACATCCATGGCTTCGTGCGCATGCTGCCGATGGCGGATGCCGAGATCATCCGCCTGCAGCAGGAAGAGGGCTACGTGTTCATGCAGTGAGACAAACCCCATCGCGGCTGGAAGCCGCTCCCACGGGGGGTTGTCTCGCAGGATCGCGGCCGTAGGAGCGGCCTCCAGCCGCGATGGTCGCTTGCCGGCGGATCGCGGCCAGAGGCCGCTCCTATGGGGCTGACTGGTTGCGAATGATCCGGTGCACCAGCTGCAGTTTCTCCACCGCAGGAGGCGCGAGCACGAAGGGATAGGCGTCCTCGTGGCCCATGCTGCGGTTCAGGCTGTTCAGCGCGAAGGCGAGCGGCAGCCAGTTGTCGAGGATGGGTGTGAAATCCGTCTGACTGTAGGGATCGAATCCCTGCCCCTTGGCCATGGGCTGCTGGCCAGTCGTCTTCAGGCGCACGTCGACGCCGAAGGAGCGGGCGGTCTCCAGGGTGTCGACGATGTGCAGGTAGTGTGCCCACGTCTCAGCCCAGTCCTCCCAGGGATGACTGCTGGCATAAGCAGTGACGAAGCGTTCCCGCCAGCCGGGCGGGGGTCCCTGCGCATGATGGCGCTGCAGTGCCTGCTGGTAGTCCAGGGTCTCATCGCCGAACCGCGACCGGAATTCGCCCAGCCATTCGCGGTCCCGCACCAGTCGGTCCCAGTAGTAATGTCCGGATTCGTGGCGGAAATGTCCGAGGATCGTCCGGTACGGCTCCGCCATTTCCTTGCGCATCTGTTCCCGGGCGGCAGGGTCGGCCTCCGCGATGTTCAGGGTGATCAGGCCGCCAGCGTGGCCGGTGAGTACGCGCCGCTGCTCGTTGAACGCGGAAGCCGGGTCGGCCAGGAAATCAAAGGCCAGTCCCGCAGGATCCCGGTGCCTCGGCTGCACGGGCAGGTCCAGCCGGAGCAGGCTGTAGACCAGGCGTCGCTTCTGGGTTTCCAGCCGCTGCCAGAGGGTCTGGTTGCCCGCGACGCTCAGATCCGGGATGGTGCGGTTCAGTCGGCAGGACACGCAGAGCGGATCAGGATCCCGTTCCGGGATCATCCAGTTGCAGACCTCGTACTGCGCCGAATTGGCGCAGGCACGATAGGCGGCGTCCTCGGGAGCGGCCAGGGCACGCCAGCGTCCCTGACCCGTTTCCTCCAGCGCCGAGACCTCGATGCGGTCCGGCAGAAAGCCCAGCGTATAACCACAGCGGGTACACCGGACGTTCTCGAAATAGACGTGGTTACCACAGGACTGGCAGGTGAAGAGTCTCATGATTCTCCGGGGGAAGAGGCGTCATCGGGACGATCGCGATCCGATGGAATGTGGCGGGTCCATCAAGGACCGTAGGAGGCCAGCCCCTGAACGACGGTTTTCGGCCGCTGAATCGCCCAGGGGGCTGGCCTCCTATGCGCTGGGACCCGGTTGGTTGTCGGAGATCTCCTTGATGCGCTCTTGATGGTCCTTCCGGGCGGTCTCGTCGATGCGCTCGCCGGTCTCTTCAGCCGGGCCGCGGTTGGAACGCCCCGCAAGCAGGAAGAACCTCAACGCGCCCCCAGCGGGCCCGTATTTCAGTCGTGTTTGCATGATTGCCATCTGTCAACGGGTTTGAATACCTAGGGGAAAACACGGCTGGACGGCATTCCGGGAGCGCACTATGGTCATGGGAGACGGAGCTGGGCGGACCGCCCCCCGAAGGAGGTTACCCCTCCGTCATGTACCAGCACAATAGCCAAGGAGCACTCTCATGGCAGTCGCTAAAGTGACTGAAATCACCGCCGAATCGACCAAGAGCTTCGAGGACGCGATTGAACACGGAATCCAGCGCGCCAACACGAGCCTGCACGGCATCAAGGGCGCGTGGGTGAAGGAACAGAAGGTCACCGTAGAGGAAGGAAAGATCGTCGGCTACCGCGTCGACATGAAGGTCACCTTCATACTGGACTGAACGACCAGACCCCGTTACGGGGCCGGGGGTGAGGGCCGGGTCTGACGCCGCGCCCCCACCCCAACCGTTACTCCGGGCATCCTGCCCTGCGCCCTTCGGGCCCGCCTTCGGCAGTTCGAGTCGCTCCCGGCGGATTTGTCCCCGCAAGCGGGGGAGGGGGATTTTCATCGTCTGGCGTGGCACAGGGCGATGATGGTGGGCGGGCTACCGCAGGAAGAGCGTCGCGAGGGTAATCGCATACAGTCCAAGGACCAGCGTGCTCTCGAAGCCAATGTTGCCGAAGCCGAATTTCTCGCGTCGCAGGAGTCCCATCATCAGCGTCCCGGACATCAGAATGGTGACGGCGATCCACAGCAGCTCGTCCGTGCCGAGGGAGGCATACAACGACCCTTCGCGATAGAGCGCGTCGGAGACGGACAGAAACAGCACATCAAACGAATTGCCACCGATCACGTCACCGACCGCAAGGGCAAGCGCGCCGCGGCGCACCGCCGCGACGGCGATCACCAGTTCGGGGAGGGAGGTGGAAACCGCAGTGAACACCCCGCCAACCACGCTCTCCTGGATTCCGAGATGACTGGAGAGGGCGATGCCGGACGTGGCGATGACCCAGCCGGAGGCCGCCACGGCGGCTGCCAGTGCTGCGAAGACCAGCCAGTCTAGCGCCACTGCCCTCTCGCCCCGGCGGCCTTCCCCTCCCTCGGGTGGGGTCTGCTGGGTGATCCTCGGCCGCCACATGGGATGCTGGTGCGCCCGGCTCACCAGTTTGACGCCCCCGACGTAGGTGATCACCAGGACGATGGACGCCGGATGCATCCAGCCGATCTCGAGCTGCGGGGTGGCCATCGCGAACAGCGGGATCGCCAGCAGGGCGATCAGCAGGGCCACCTGCTGCAGGTTTGCCTCGGAGGCGGCTGCATGTTCAAGGTTGGCCCGCCGGTAGACCATGTCGGCCACGGCGAGAAAGACCGTCTGGGCGGCGATGCCGCCAAGCGAATTGCTGACCGCAAGCGAGGCGTGGCCCTGGATCGCGGCGGTTCCCGAGGTCACGAGCCCCGACAGCGACGTGGTGGCGCCGATGAACACCGCGCCCATCACGACCTGACCCAGACCGGTCACTCGGGCAAGATACTCGGCGCGGGCGGTTATGAGCACGCCGCAGACGCCGATGACGGCGGCCGCCAGCAGGAATCCCGCGAGGCTTACCGTCAGAGACAACGCCATGTGGTACACACCGTTGGTTGCGCGCGGATATCCCCGAGTGTTGCATAAATTGCTGAACTGCGGAGTGGCCTTCGGTGCCGATCATGACCGGACCTGGTCGGCGTGATAGCCGCAATTCTCCTCTCTCCCGCTTGCGGGCCCGAAGGGCGGAGGGCAGGATGCCCGGAGTACAGATCCGCCGGGAGCGACTCGAACCGCCGTTCGCTGAGGCGGCGGCCACCAACAGGGTCACTGGTTTCGATGTTGATCAAGCAGCGCCTGGGACGCCGGGATTGGACCGCAGAACATTCCCCCGGCCCCGCCATCACCCCGCTCGGGAGCCTTCATGACCCTGTCCGGCGGTGTCACGCCGGGGAACCGCCGGCTGCGCGATACCTCGTCGGGAACCACCCCGGCTGCGGGACGACAGGGTGACCGGGAGAAGACGGCGTGCCCGCTGGCTCACGCTGCTCCATGTCGGCAACCTCGGGCTCCTCGGTGTGCTGCTCCTGCACCAGGCCTATCTGCATCTCGCCGATCCCGGCTATGAATCGGTGCATGTTTCCCAGGTTCAGGAGATCCGGCAGCGGGTGGACGGACGCAGCGAGTTGCGCTTCGCAGTCGTGGGTAACGTGAACAACTCCGTCCGCGTGTTCCGTGATCAGGTCGTGCCACGTCTGAACGCCGGTTCCTATGACTTCGTGGTCTCCGCCGGCAATGCCGTCAGCGGCGGACAGGAAGAGAACTACCGGACCGTCCACCGGCTGTTCAATGCCCTGGAGAGTCCTTACGTACTGACATTCGGGCAGAACGAGCATGACGATTTCGGAAGCTTCCGTTTCTACGAGCAGTTCGGTCCGTATTTCTTTTCCTTCGTGGCCGGCGATGTGCACTTCCTTTTCCTCGATGGTACCGGCAAGACCTCCTTCTCCTGGCAGCTGGACTGGCTCGAGCGCGAGCTGTCCGGCTCGGCACTCTCGCGCCGCCTCGTCTTCATCGGCCTGCCCGTCCACCGGGAGCTTCCGGAGACACCGGTCTTCGAGTCGGATCACTACCTCGATGCACCGGCCTTCCGCGATGCATTGATCACGATCTTCGAGCGTCACGACGTCGACGTGGTGTTTTCGTCCAACCTGACCCTCTTCTCGCAGCTCGAGCGCAACGGGGTCCACTATGTGACGACCGGAGGGGCCGGGGGCCTGATCGTCGACAGCGAATCAAGCTTTCATCACTTCGTCGACGTGGGGGTTGCGCCCGATGGCATCAGCATCGAGCCGGTCCGCCTGGACCTGCACCTGCCCGCCTGGCAACGCAGGCTGGATGGTCTGTGGAACGCGATCTATTCCTTTTTCTATGTCAGCTACACGCGCTTCCTGCTGCTCGTCAGTGCGCTCGTGCTGCTCGCGCTTTACCTGCATCGCTCGCTGGTCGAGGAACGCGACTACTATCCGGACTTCGACGTCGATCCCGCGCCGTACCAGGGGCGCTCCCTGCGTGTCGGCATGTACTCCAACAACTACTTCCCCTTCGTCTCCGGGGTGACGGTTTCCGTGGAGCGCCTGCGCCGCGGTCTGGAGGTTCTTGGCGATCGGGTCCTGCTGATCGTGCCCCGGTATTCCGAGCGATGCCCGGACGATACGGGCATCGAGCGTGCGCCGACCCTGGTGGCCTTCGGCGAGAAAGGCGAGTTCCGGCTGTCGAATCTGCTGCTCGCGCGGCTAGGAACCCGCCTGAGGGCCTTCAGTCCCGACGTGATCCACGTGCACCATCCGTTCTGGCTCGGTTCTTTGGGTCTGTTCATGGGGCGGCGGCTGAAGATACCAGTGGTGTATACCTATCACACACGGCTGGAGCACTATGCCCACTTCGTACCGCTGCCCGGCCTGCTGTTTCGAAATCTGATCTCGCATTACCTGATCCGGCGTTTTGCGAACAAGTGCCAGGGAATCGTGGTGCCGACCAGTTCCGCAGAGGAGTACCTGCGCGTGATCGGCGTCACCACCAAGACCCTGGTGCAGCCGACCGGGATCGACTTCGATCGTTTTCAGGAGGTGGAGGAAGGCAGCGTGGCGAGGCTCCGTGCCGGCCTCGGCATCGCGGACGGCGAGACGGTGCTGGTGAGTGTCTCGCGACTCAGCACCGAAAAGAACATCGAATTCATGCTCGAATCGCTGGCCGGCCTCGTCTCGCGCGGCACGACGGCTTTTCGGCTCGTGCTGGTCGGCGACGGGCCGGACCGGCCACGCCTGATCCGGTTGATCGAGGAACTCGGACTTGCCGGCCGGGTGGTGCTGGCCGGTTCCGTGCCGCCGGAGGAGATGCCGCACTATTACCGCCTTGGCGATATCTTCGTATTCGCTTCCAAGTCCGAGACCCAGGGCATGGTGATCCTGGAGGCGATGTCGGCCGGGCTGCCCGTGGTGGCCGTGCGTTCCAGCGGTATTGCGGATGCCGTGATCGACGGAAAGAACGGCTTCAAGACGCCCGATGATCACGATGCCTGGGTCGCGCGGCTGCAATCGCTGATAGCGGACATCGAGCTTCGGACCCGTTTGGGAGGCCAGGCGCGGGACTTCGCCCGGGCCCATGACACCGCGTCCTTTGCCCGAAACATCCATGATTTCTACGCATTGCTGCTGGCCCAGTATCATGCAGGCCGCCGGCAGACCCGCTAGCGGCGGTTGCCGAGCCTCCTGCCGTAGCTGCGCAGGCCAAGCAGGAGGCCGATCGCTGCGGCCAGGCCCGCGAGTGACCAGAACAGCTCCTCGCGACTGGCCGCGAAGATCAGCGCGCCAAGCTGGCTACCCAGCAGCGTCACCGCGGCAAGTCCCGGTACGATCCCCAGCGTGGATCCGATCATGTAGTCGCGGAAACGCAAGTGGAACGCCCCCGCCAGCATGTTTGTGACGGTAAACGGAGCCAGTGGCAGCAGGTTGATCCACGTCATGGTGCAGATGCCGCGCCGGATGAACAGACGCGAGAGTCGCTGCAAGCGGCGTCCGCCATAGACCACGACGGCTTCACGGCCGAGTCGGCGGCCCACCCAGTAGGAGACGACCGATGAGGTCAGGGTGCCCAGGGTGGCGTAGAAGAACCCCCAGATGGGGCCGAACAGCAATGCCGTCAGCACCACCATCAGGGTCAGCGGAAACATCATCAGCAGGGCGGCCGCGTAGGCTGCCATGATCGCGGGGACAAGCCAGGGGTCGTCGCGCCAGGCGGCAACGGACGCAAACCATACCCTCAGGTTGTCGACGGTCAACACCTGCTCGATCGCGAGCCACTGCCACAGCAGTCCAAGCGCAAGCAAGATGACCCCCGCACCAAGCGCGTTTACGAGTGGACGTGACATCGGACGCTCCTGCCGGCGATGAAAAGAGACTCTTCGGGATGCTCGGTGCGGCGAGCTTCGTCGCCCATGCGGCCCCGAACACGCGATCGCCAACGAAACTTAGCATGCCGCAGCCGCCACGACTTTGTCACGAGACCGCGATGGCTTCGGTGCAACTGTCGGAGGCCTCGTGCGGAGCGATTCACCAGGGCAGCCTCGGCCCGTTGGTTTCGGGTTCGAATGGGCTATGCTTTGCGCAGGGACGCCTCAAGGGGCGGCCAAAGGAGATTCGGGGAGCGCGCCGGATCGTTCCGTCTCCCCGTCGCCGTTCCTCTACGCAGGACGGGAGCGGTCACGGATGCGGGGCGTCCTCACCTCGGCGGCAATACCTGTAATCCAAAGGAGACAACGATGAGCGATCGCGAGCAGTACGTGGAGAAGATGAAGGCCAGGATCGACCAGTGGAACGCCGACCTGGCCAAGCTCGAGGCCCGTTCGCGCGAGGCCGAGGCGGATATGCGGGTGAAATACGATCAGCAGATCCAGGAACTCCGGGAAGAGCGGGAGCGCGCGGAGGAGCGGCTGAAGGAACTGCAGCGGGCCAGCGAGGACTCCTGGAAGCGCTTGCGCGACGGCATGGAGTCGGCCTGGGACGAGATGGCCAAGGCATTCCGGGAGGCCTCGGACCGCTTCCGTTGAGATCACGCGGGTTGCTCCGGGTCGCCACGGCCCGCGGGTGCACCGACCAGGAAGACAGCGCAAGACGGAAGGGCCGGAGCCGCCGTACGATGGAAATGCCTGCGCTGGAGCGATAGTCTGCATCCCAATGGCGGACCGCGGTGTGCGGGTGGCTCCGGTCTGCGTGTCACCGATAACCTCCGGCACCGAAGGGTCGGGTGGGCAAAACGAAGTGTGCCCACGGTCGGCCGCCGGCGCCGGCAGGTTCGCGCACTAAAACCATCAGGGGAGGGCAAATGTGGTTGCGGGTCAGTTGTAGTCTTGAAATGGCGTTCGACTTCCCGAGCCCCATGATCCTGCTCCTGCGTCCACGGAGCGATTCGAGACAGTGGGTCGCGCGCGACTACTACGCGGTCTGGCCGTCGTTGCCGATCCACGAATACACGGACATGTACGGCAACCGATGCCAGCGCCTGATGAGCCCGGCGGGTCCGTTTCAGCTGGAGGTGTCCTCCGATGTCCATGTCGCCCCGGGAATCGAGCGCCAGCCAGGCGCGCCGTTCGTCGAGGTGCAGGAGCTTCCCGTCGATGTCCTTACCTGCCTGGCGCCGAGCCGCTATTGCGAATCCGACAGGCTTGGCGGACTGGCGGCCCGGATCGCGGGCCGACGCCGGCCCGGATACGAGCAGGTGCAGGCGATCTCGGAGTGGATCCACAGGACGCTGGAGTATCGCACCAACTCGAACCCGGCCCCGATCTCCGCGGAGGAGGTGCTGGAGCGGGGTCACGGAGTGTGCCGGGACTTCGCTCATGTCGGCATAGCGCTTTGCCGCAGTCTGAGCATCCCCGCGCGGATCACGGTTGGTTACCTCCACCGCCTGGAGCCAATGGATCTGCATGCCTGGTTCGAGGCCTACCTGGGTGGCAGGTGGTACGTCTTCGACCCGACGCGTGCCACGCTGAGCGGTGGGCGGGTCTGTCTGGGGCACGGCCGGGATGCGGCCGATGTGCCGGTCTTCACGCAATTCGGTCCGCCGGTGCTTCCGACGCGGATGGACGTGACGGTGGACGAAGTCCCCGGACCGTAAGATCGCGACCGCAGCTCCAGCTGGGCAGCGCTCGTGGGAGGGTGCTTCGGGACGCTGGCGCTGCTGCGGGGGCTGCACAGGCCGGCACGCTGCCCGATAACGTCCGACGTGATTATCCGAGGACTCCTCGGCGACCGCAGGTCATAGTCGATCCCGGCCCGGCGGTTCTGCCAAAATCACGCTTTTCCCGGATCTTCTTCAGACCCATCACGACTCGCTTTCCGGGTTGGTTCGATGCCAATGGCAATGTCGAAGGGGCGTATTCTTACCTATTTACAAAATTGTAAATTTGAGGTCGCCAAGCAGAACATCGTGGCCCCCTTACAGCCACGCTCAACCATACTATAATAGAGGGTAAAAGCTCCTCCGCCGGCGCGGGATGCGGTCCGGTTTGCGTTCGTTGCCCCGTGCCCGGAGACCATCCATTACCATTCGACATCACCCACGCAGGAGTCGACGTGTCAAAGAACATCTTCATTGTCGGTGCCGACTGGTTCAACATGCAGAAGGTCAAAACGGTCGAGATTGATGCCGACTTCAAGCTGCATGAACTCCTCAGCTTCGAGGAAGTAAAAGGCAAGGGGTTTTATCCGGTAGAGGAATGCCTGGCGAAGGCGAAGCAACGCCTTCAGGAATTCGACGGTTCAATCGATGCGATCATCGGCTATTGGGACTTTCCGGTCACCACCCTTGTGCCGATCCTGTGCCGCGAATACGAACTTCCCTCACCGTCACTCGAGAGCGTGCTGCGTTGCGAACACAAGTACTGGAGCCGACTCGAGCAGCGCAAGGTGATCCCGGACATGACCCCGCGCTTCGACGTGGTGGATCCGTTCGACGATGCAGCAGTCAACGGCATCGACATTGCCTTCCCGTTCTGGATCAAGCCGGTGAAGGGTACGGATTCGCTGCTCGCCTTCAGGGTGCGCAACCGCCGCGAACTGGATCATGCAATCGGCAGGATCCGGCAGCGGATCGACCGGATTGGAAGACCCTTCGACCAGATCCTCTCGCATGCGGACCTGCCCCCGGAAATCGCTGGCGTCGGCGGCCACCACTGCATCATCGAGGAATCGATTGGTGGTCGCCAATGCACGATCGAGGGTTATGTCTTTGGCGGCGAGCCGCGGCATCACGGCATCATCGATTCGATCAACTACGCGAAGCGCTCGTCCTTCCTTCGCTATCAGTATCCATCGATCCTGCCGAAGCGGGTCAAGAGCAGGATCAGTGAAGCGACGAACAGGCTTCTGCGGCACCTGGGCTACGACAATGCCACCTATAACGTGGAGTATTTTTACCAGCCGAAGACCGATCAACTCACATTGCTGGAAATCAATCCCCGCCTGTCGCAATCACACGCCGACATGTTCGAAAAGGTGGACGGCGCATCCAATTTCCAGATCATGCTCGAGCTGGCCCTTGGAAGGGAACCCGATTTCCCGTTGCGTCGCGGCCGCTATGGGTGCGCCGCGAAGTTCCACGTGCGCGTGTTCGAGGATGGAATCGTCTCGCATGCCCCCGACGCCTCCGATATCCAGCGGATAGAGCAGGAGTTCCCGGAGACGCGCATCGAACTCAAGGTCGAGCAGGGGACACGGTTGTCGGAGATGCTGGAGCAGGACAGCTACAGCTACGACATCGCCCATGTCCATACGGGTGCTCCTGACCAAAAGGCGCTGCTGGACAAATACAACCGCATCCTGGAGGCGCTGCACTTCGAGTTCGAACCGGTGTCCGAGGAATCCGCGGAGGCCCCCGAGGTGACGGAAATCTCGGCCTGACGCCGGTGCAGGACCATACATCGCGCGTGCACGGCCGACCGGTTTCGCCTTGGCCGGGATATCCCGGCATGCCGGCAGGAACGATCATCGCGGCTGAGGCCGCTCCCGGATACTGGAGCCCCTTGCATGTCTATGAATGCGGGTCGTGGAGACGGATCAGTCACCCGAACCCATGCGGCGGGCGATGTCGCGTGGCAGTTCCACGTCTTCCGGGACTTCGCCGATGTAGCGACTCGAATTCGGCCGCAGGTCTTCGTCGAGGTCGTAGAGGAGCGGAATACCGACGGGGATTTCCACGTGAGGGATGACCGCGTCCGGGATCGCATCGAGCATCTTCACCATGCCTCGGATCGAGTTGCCGTGTGCGGCAACCAGCGGCGTGCGGCCCCTCTTCAGGGCCTGCATCACGGGGCCCTCCCACGCCGGTTTCATGCGCGACACGGTATCCTGCAGGCTCTCGCCGCGGGGCAGCCGCTTCCTGGGGACCTCGGCATAGCGCGGATCGTGTCCGGGAAAACGGGGATCCTGCAGGTCGAGCTGCGGTGGCCGCACGTCCCAGGAGCGGCGCCACGCATGCACCTGCTCCTCGCCCGCCAGTTCCGCCATCTCGCCCTTGTCGAAGCCCTGCAGCGCGCCGTAGTGGCGTTCGTTGAGACGCCAGTCGCGCACTACCGGCAGCCAGGCAAGCTCCATTTCATCCAGTGCGATCCAGAGGGTCCGGATCGCCCGGATCTGAACCGAGGTGAAGCACAGGTCCGGCGTCAGGGCCGCGGCCGTCAGCGCGGCGGCGGCATCGGCCGCCTGCCGCTTGCCGGTGTCGGTCAGGTCGACGTCGGTCCAGCCGGTGAAGAGGTTGGAGCGATTCCACGAGCTCTCGCCGTGCCGCAAAAGGATCAGTTGGGGCATGGTGCATTCCTCCCGTCGCGGGACTCGCCGGGGAACGCGGGCCCTTGCCCGAGTTCCGGCCGTAGTCCGGCCAGCAGCGGTGATGGGTGTCGGTCTCATCCTCCGTGCAGGCCGCTGCCCACGACCGGCCGGTCACACGGCACTTCGGAAGCCGGACGAACGGGGAGCCCCTGGTGCGGCGGAGCATGGAACATGCTGAGGCAACGATTGACCTATCAGTATAGAGGCAAGCATCGACTCGGTTGGAGCTAGGAGACGCGCGAAGATGAATCGGAGGCGCGAGCGGAATTCGGACGAGGACTCGAACAGCGGGCCGGGACGGGGTCCTGACGGGGATGGCGGAAATCGAGAGAGCGCCCGCAACCCCAACCCGCCGCCGCAGGCGGGGAGAGGGATTTCCACGCTGCGTGCAGCAAATCCGCAGACATCCCATGTACATCACAACGAACGAGGAGAGCGACGAGATGGGTGAACGAGAGGAATACGTCCAGAAGATGAAGGGGAAGATCGAGGAGTGGAACAACGACCTGGCGAAGCTGGAGGCGAAGGCCAGGGAGGCCGATGCCGAAATGCGCGAAAAATACGATGAGCAGATCAAGGAACTGCGCGAACAGCGCGATGAGACCG
The DNA here is from genome assembly GCA_018224485.1 of Thioalkalivibrio sp. Lineage (GTDB taxonomy): Bacteria > Pseudomonadota > Gammaproteobacteria > Ectothiorhodospirales > Ectothiorhodospiraceae > Thioalkalivibrio. The sequence goes on from JAGTVE010000308.1 coordinate 11,682, forward strand.
AGGAACGGCTCCGTGAGGTCCGGGAGGCGAGCGAGGATTCCTGGAAGAAGCTGCGGGAAGGGATGGAGTCGGCCTGGGATGACATGGTGAAGGCGGTGCGCGACGCCTCCGATCGCTTCCGGTAAGCCGATGGCTGGAGCCCGGAACCTCGCAGCCCTCTAAAGGCGCGCGTAGGGAAGGCTCAGGCGAGGATCGCCGCGCACTCTCCGGGGAGCCGGAGGGTGGTCCCCCGCAACTCGATCCCCGGTGCGGAGCACAGCCTCAACTCCAGGTCTGCGACCTCCGGGGGCAGGGTCAGGGTCTGCGGCACCGTCCCCATGTTGCAGGCCGTGACCATGCCAGAGCGCAGCAGGGCGATGCAGCGGCGGTCTTCGTCGACGGCCACTTGGAGCCGATCGAGACAGTCGTCGGCGAAGGCCGGGTGGCTGCGACGCAGCCGGATCAGCGAGCGGTGCCAGTCAAGAATCCCGGCATGGGGATCCCGCATGCGTTCATCCCAGTCCAGGCGGGAACGGTAGAAGCTGTCCGCGGCCTGTGGATCCGGAATGCTCTCCGGGTCCCAGCCGAAGGCGGCGAATTCCTCGCGCCGCCCGGTGCGCACCGCCTCGGCGAGCTCCGGGTCCTGGTGGTCGGTGAAGTAGAGAAACGGGCTGGATGCGGCCCACTCCTCGCCCTGGAAGAGCATCGGCACGAACGGGGAGGTCAGGACCAGCGCGGCGCCCACCTTCAGCAACGCCGGGGACAAGAGATGGCTGCTGCGTTCGCCCGTGGCGCGATTGCCGACCTGATCGTGGTTCTGCAGACAGCCGACGAAGCGCCGGCCCGGTACATCGGTCGCCGGGCGGCCGTGCGTGCGTCTACGGTAACGCGAGTAGACGCCGTCGTAGGCGAAGCCGCGGGTCAGCACCCGTGCCAAATGCTCGAGGCTGCCGAAGTCGGCGTAGTAGCCATTGGATTCGCCGGTCAGCACTGCGTGCAGCGCGTGGTGAAAGTCCTCGTTCCACTGCGCGTCCAGTCCGTAACCGCCAATCTCCACCGGCCGTATCAGTCGCGGATCGTTGAGATCGCTTTCCGCGATCAGCACGAACGATCGCCCCGTGCGGCTCTCCAGCCCCTTGACCTCGGCAGACAGGGCCTCAAGGAGGTGCACGGCGGAGGTGTCGATGATGGCATGCACCGCATCGATGCGCAGGCCGTCGAAGTGGTAGTCGCGCAGCCACATCAGCGCATTGTCGATGAAGAAGCGCCGGACCTCGTCGCTGTGGGCACGGTCCAGGTTCACCGCCTCGCCCCAGGGCGTGCTGTAGGCGTCGGTGAAATAGGGACCGAACTGGCCAAGATAGTTGCCGTCCGGACCGAGGTGGTTGTAGACCACGTCGAGCAGCACGGCCAGGCCTCGCCGGTGACAGGCATCGACCAGCCGCTTCAGTCCATCCGGACCGCCGTAGGCGTGATGCGGGGCGAACAGATTCACGCCGTCGTAACCCCAGCCCCGATCACCGGGGAACTCCTGCACCGGCATCAGTTCGAGGTGCGTGACGCCGAGCTCCGCGAGATGATCGAGCCTGTCGATCACCGCCTCGAAGGTCCCTGCGGCGGTGAAGGTGCCGACGTGGATCTCAATGATCACGGCCGCGGCCAGGGGCGGTGCGCGCCAGCCCTGATCGCTCCATTCGAAGGTCTGGTGGTCCACCCAGCGCGAGGGCCGGTGTACGCCATTGGGTTGCCAGGGAGAGCGCGGATCGGGGAATGGACCGTTACCATCCACGTGGAACGCATAGTCCACGCCGTGCGCAAGTGCGGCGCCGTCCAGCCTCCACCAGCCGCCGTCCTGACGCGCCATCGGCGTACGGGTACCGGCGCATTCCAGCAGCACGTGCTCCGCCTCCGGTGCCCAGGCGCGCACCGCAGTCATTGCGCGTCCTCCACCCGTTCGAGCAGCGCTACCGGGAAGGGTGCAAGCAGGTCGCCCACGAGCGTGTCTCCACCGTCCAGCAGCGCCCCCGAAAGTCGGTTCCGCCAGCATCCTCGCGGGAGGGGCAGACGGGTGTCCTGCCAATCGCCGGCAAGGCCCAGGACCAGCCGGGGCACCAGCACCAGCACGCGACCCCCGCGCAGGTAGGCGAGTGCGTGGTCGGCCCTGGCACCTTCGGCGGCGACTGGCTCATAGGTCCCTTCAGGTCCGAATGCGCTCGGAAGGCGTCTGCGCAGCGCCAGCGCCTCGCGAATGACCCACAGCTTCGGCAGCCCCTCATCGTCGCGCGCGAGGATCTGGTCAGGAGAAAGTGTCTTCATTTCCGCCAGCAGCTGCTGGCGCCGTTCAAAGTCCACCGGCCGCCGGTTGTCGGGATCCACGAGGCTCAGGTTCCACAGTTCGCTACCCTGGTAGATATCCGGCACCCCGGGTGCGGTGCACTTGACCAGGGTCTGCGCGAGGCTGTTGACCCGCCCGGGAGGGATCAGCGGCGCAACGAAGGCCTCGACCGTCTCCCGGAATTCCGAGTCGGCCAGCAGGTCCTGCGCAAAGTCCCGGATGGCGTGCTCGTAATCGGGATCGGTCTGCGTCCAGCTCGTGTGTTGCTTCGCCTCGCGGATCGCCTTTTCCATGTACCCGGTCAGCCGTTCACTGTCGATCGGCCAGGCGCCGACCAGCGTCTGGTAGAGCAGGTATTCGGTCGCCGGATCGGGTCCGTGGTCCGAACGGTGCCGGGCGTTGTGTTGCATCCAGGCCCGGACGGCCCGGCCCCAGGCCTGCGGGATCTCCGACAACAGCACTAGGCGCGCGCGTACGTCCTCGCTGCGCTTGCTGTCGTGCGTGGAGCTGGCCAGCATCGCCGTCGGATGCCGGACGAGGGAATCCCGGCAGGCCCGGTGAAACTCCTCCACCGACAACCCAAAGTGCCGGGGATCGCCGCCTACCTCGTTCAGGGCCACCAGGCGATGAAAACGGTAGAAGGCGGTATCCTCCACCCCCTTCGCCATCGCCGGTCCCGTCAGTTGCTGAAAGCGCATTGCGAGTTCGGTCTCCAGATCACCCTCGACACGCAGGAGGAGCAGGGCCTGCAGGAACTGCAGCAGCTCCTCGTCCAGGTGGGGGACCTGGACGTGCGCGTCTGCAATGGCCGCGCGGATGTAGCGTCTGTCGGACTCGGTGACCTCGGCACCCCGCATCACGTAGGTGCGGTAGACCGGAAAGCATGCCGCGACCTCCAGGAGCGCCTGGTAGAGTCCCTCGCGGCTGTAGTCGCGATGCCGGCGATGCCGCTCGCAGATCGTCACGAACAGCGATGCCAGGCGCTGGAGTTCGCTGCCAAGGACCTCCCGCAGGATCTGATGCTTGCTTTCCAGGACCACTTCCCCGAAGTCGGCGGATTCACCGGTGATTTCCTGGTGGAGCGCGGTCATGGGGTCCTCACCGGCGGGATCGACGAAGAGCCCCTGCAGTCGGTTCAGGAAGTCGTAGCCCGTGGTACCCGCGATAGGCCACTCCGGCGGCAGCTGTTCACCGGGCTCGAGAATCTTCTCCGCGACGATCCAGGTGTCCGGGCAGGTCTCGCGCAGGCGGCGGAAATAGTCGGCCGGATCGCGCAGCCCATCGGGGTGATCGACCCGCAGGCCGTCAACGATGCCGTCGCGTACCCACTGGATGGGCAGCGCGTGAACCGCATCGAAGACCTCGGGGTTTTCCACACGCAGGCCAGCCAGGTCATTGATGTCGAAAAAGCGTCGGTAACCAAGATCCTGGGCGGCGGTTGTCCACCAGGCGAGGCGGTAGTTCTGTTGGTCGATCAGTGCATCGAGGGCATCGGGGGTGGCGTTGATCCAGTCGAGCTCGGCCTCGACCGCCGCGAGGGTGTCGGGATCCGTTCGGCAGGTCTCGTCAAGGAGGCGGCGGATCACCTCCTGGTCGCGCTGGCGCCGCTCCATCTGATCGCGAGAGGTGACCTGCGGACGCGGCAGTCGGGCGCAGGACTCCGCGAGGAAGCCGAGCAGTTCCACGCCGATGCGGCGGTAGACGCGGTGGAGTAAAGCGACCAGCGAGGAGGGGTCGACCGGAAAGCGGTGCTCGTAATAGTGAAGCGTGAATACGCCGCCCGCGTAGTGCAGCTGCAGTTCGCCTGCATCGAGTACGCGCCCGTAGTGATCGCCCAGCACCGGCAACAGGACCTTGTTCGGCCAGCGCTCCTCCGACGACTCCCAGTCCACGTCGAAGTACCGCGCGTAGGGGCTCGAGGGCCCGTTCTCGAGTACGTCCCACCACCAGGGATTCTGGTCGCCGGCAATGGCCATGTGATTCGGGACGATGTCCAGCACCTGGCCCATGCCGGCCGCTTCGACGGCCGCGCAGAGTCGTTGCCGTGCCGCCTCCCCTCCGAGCTCCCGGTTCACCCGGCCGGGATCGACCACATCGTAGCCGTGCGTGCTGCCCTGCGCCGCCTGCAGGAACGGCGAGAGATAGATATGGCTGACACCCAGCTGTGCGAGATAGGGGACTATCGCGGCAGCATCTTCGAGCGTGAAGCCGCCGTGCAGCTGCAGGCGGTAGGTGGCGACGGGTTCAGCTGTCACAGCGCAGCACCACGATGGAGTGGCCCTCGACCGGCACGATGCTGCCGGGCTCGAAGGCTTTGCCTTCATCGTTCCAGCCGGACAGCGTATCGAGTTCCTGAACCCAGCCTTCGGCCCAGTACCCGTCGGGCAGCGTGAATTCCAGCGCCTCGTGATCGGCGTTGAAGATCAGGTAGAAGCTGTCGTCGACCAGGCGCTCGCCGTCCGGATCGGACGCGATGATGGAACGGCCGTTGATGAACACGCCGAGGGACTTCGCGAAGTCCTCGCCCCAGTTCTCCTCCGCCATCTGAGCACCATCCGGCGTGAACCAGGCGATGTCCTTGACGTCGTCGCCATGAATCGGTCGGCCCTGGAACCAGCGGCGCTGATGGAAGACCGGGTGTTCAAGCCGCAGCCGGATCAATCGGCGCGTAAACACCAGCAGATCCTCGTCGATGTTCTTCCAGTCGCACCAGGCGATCTCGTTGTCCTGGCAGTAGGCATTGTTGTTTCCCTGCTGGGTGCGGCCGATCTCGTCACCCCCGAGCAGCATGGGGACGCCCTGTGAAAGCATCAGCGTGACCAGAAAATTCCGTTGCTGACGCTGACGAAGTGCCTTGATCTCCGGGTCGTCCGTCGGACCTTCCGCGCCGCAGTTCCAGGAGCGATTGTGGTCTTCGCCATCCTGGTTGTCCTCGCCGTTGGCCTCGTTGTGCTTTTCGTTGTAGGAGACCAGATCACGCAGCGTGAAGCCGTCGTGCGCGGTCACGAAGTTGATGCTTGCATGCGGCCAGCGTCCGGAGAATTCGTAGAGATCGGAACTGCCCGTGAGCCGGTAGGCGAACTCTGCGAGCGTCTGGTCTTCGCCACGCCAGAGATCGCGGACGGTGTCCCGATACTTTCCGTTCCATTCGGACCACAGCGGCGGGAAGTTGCCCACCTGGTAGCCTCCCTCGCCGATGTCCCAGGGCTCGGCGATCAATTTGACCTGGCTGATCACCGGGTCCTGCTGGATGATGTCGAAGAATGCCGAAAGGCGATCGACCTCGTGCAACTCGCGGGCGAGCGTCGATGCGAGATCGAACCGGAAGCCGTCCACGTGCATCTCGAGCACCCAGTAGCGCAGCGAGTCCATGATCAGCTGCAGCACATGCGGATGCCGCATGTTCAGACTGTTGCCGGTACCGGTGTAGTCCATGTAGTAGCGCGGATCGTCCGCCATCACGCGGTAGTAGGCCGTGTTGTCGATACCCTTCAGGCTCAGCATCGGACCCAGGTGGTTGCCCTCGCTGGTGTGGTTGTAGACCACGTCGAGGATCACCTCGAGCCCGGCCCGGTGCAGGGCCTTGACCATGTTCTTGAATTCCGCGACCTGGCCCATGTTGGTGCCATCGGCCGCATATTCGTTGTGGGGGGCCAGGTAGGCGATGCTGCTGTAACCCCAGTAGTTGCGCAGGCCGCGCTCTTCGAGAAAGGCGTAGTGAATGAACTGGTGGACCGGCATCAGTTCGACCGCGGTGATGCCAAGATCGGTGAGGTAGTCGATGACCTCGGGTCGGGCGAGACCGGCGTAGGTACCGCGCAGGTGTTCCGGGATCGCCGATTGACGCGCGGTCAGTCCCTTCACGTGGGTCTCGTAGATCACGGTCTCGTGCCACGGGATGCGGAGATGGCGGTCGTCTTCCCAGTCGAAGCCGGGATCGATCACCACCGATTTCGGCACGAAGGATGCACTGTCCGCATCGTTGAAGGAACCCTCGGGATCATCGAAGTGATGCGGGAAGACCGCCTCGTCCCATTCCACGACACCGTCGACCGCCTTCGCGTAGGGATCGAGCAGCAGCTTAGCCGGGTTACAGCGCAGACCCCGATCGGGATCCCACGGACCGTGCACCCGGTAACCATACCGCTGACCCGGGCCGACGCCGGGGAGGTAGCCATGCCAGCAAAGCGCGGTAATCTCCGTCAGGTCATGGGACGCGGTCTGCCTGCCTTTGGCGTCGAAGAGGCAGAGCTCCACGCGTTCGGCGACCTCGGAGAACAGCGCGAAGTTGGTGCCCCTCCCGTCGAAGCTGGCGCCCAGTGGATAGGGCTCACCCGGCAGCAGGGCCTGAGGGGTTGGCGATTGGGTCGCGGATTTCTTTGTCACGCGGTCTCCTTGCGCCTGGTGGTGGCTTCCGGGCATGCTCATGGCGGCAAAAGGCAGAGGTGCGGGGCACCTGCACGCCGGCTTCGGCCACCCTGCGGCCCAGCCTGCGTCAGAATAAGCCCGGCGAACGCCGATGGGAATAGCTGCAGGATGAGCCGACG
>JAGTVE010000309.1 GCA_018224485.1 Thioalkalivibrio sp.
AGAACTTCGCGAATTCCTCGGCCCAAAGCGTCATCAGGTTGTTCAGGGTGTCGGAACCGACCGAGCTCAGGTTCCCGGAAATACCGGAGACACGCTCGTAGCTGGGCAGGTTGGGATCGACTTCGGCGGAGGCAATGGAAACGGACATGCCCAGGGCAGCAACAACGCCCAGGACCAGGGATTTCTTCATCGTCATAATCAGTCTTCCTCGGTTGTGATGGTGGTCACGAACATGGCAGGCCTCGAGACCGGTGCCGTTGTTTCGCGGTGCACAGTATTACGCGCCGGGATCACAACGATATGACTGTCATGTGACAACTCCATGACAGACGCCCCGCTCGTCTCAACAATCGGGCGATCGGCCAGCGGGCGGGACGCGTTCCGGGACCGCCAGATACACTTCCAGACGAGTGAACTCGTTGACGCTGCCAAAATTCTCGATCAGCCGCAGGTGGTCCGGAAGCAACGCGCGCCCGGACCAGTGCCAGCCACCGAATTCGACGCGCATGCATCCGGACAGGCCGAACTCCCGCAGTTCAATCGCTGACGGCCGGCCAGCGGGATCCAGGAACAGGCGAACCTCGTGCCCCGTTGCCGATATGCGCCCTCGCCACGGTTCCTTCCCTGCAGTGGTTTCCCAGTCGATCGCACCCTCGACAAACCAGCCCCAGGGAACCAGGACCGTTTCGCCGACGGCCTGTGCCTGCAGCGACAACGGCGACGGGCCGAAACCAGGCCGACGGACCCGGTACAGACCGAGCCACCAGTAGTGACTGCGCACCACTCCCTGCTCGACCTCGTGAATCTCGTCGATCCAGCCGAGCAGCCGCAGGCGCACACGGCGGATCTGGGCCCACCACCGTCCGGGAACGCACCAGGTCCGTGCCGACACCAGGCGCTCCCGATCATCGCCGTCGTAGCGCAGCCAGCCACGGGATTGCCACATCGCGGGGCTGACAATCAGGCCGGGGCCGGAGAGGCTGCCCAGCAGGTTGCGAACCCGCTCGCCGGGAAGCTGCGCGAATCGCTCGGCGGTATCCAGTACGTGGCCCGAGTGACAATGGTCGGCGACGGCCTCGAGGTAGCGTGCCTCGACCTGAAGCCGAATCCGGCGCAGGCGGAGCCACAGCAGTCCGACGACCAGCGCCAATATCAGGACCAACCCGAGCGTCCAGGCCGCGACCAACCACAATGAAGTCACATCGTCAGGCATGGTGTCGGTACCCGAATCATCCGCAGGGCCCTCGAGACTTCACCGCAGACCGGGCACCGGTTTCTCCCATTCTTCCCGACCAATCGGTGGGTCCGGGTCGACGATGGCGAGCAGTTCCAGCTCGAAGATGAGCGTCTCCTCCGGCCCGATTCTGCCGCCACCGGGCCGGCCATAAGCAAGTTCCGGCGGCACGACCAGGCGCACATGCGATCCCACGGGGATCGACTCCAGCACCTGCCGCCATCCCGGAATCGTATTCGCGACGGTGACCGTGGCAGGTTCCCCCTTGCGCCAGGAGTTTTCGAACTCGCGTCCATCGACATGCCAGCCCCGGTAATGCACGCGGACCCAGTCTTCCTCGGTGGGAATCGGACCATCACCATCCTTGAGTATCTCGACCTGCAGGCCATTCGTCATGGTCACGACCCCGGCCCGACGCCGGTTCGATTCCCGGTACGCCGCCCCGTCCTCGGCATTGAGATCGGCCAGCAGGATCTGATCCTCGATCTGTTCCGGAGTCAGTCCCAGCGACTGGGCCACGATGAACACCACGACCAGCGCCAGGAGACTGAAGAGGATTACACGCAGCATGACGGCCCCATCAACGCTGCCCCAGTGCCCAGTCGACGGCCCGTTCACGCGCCTCCTGGATCTCTTCCGGCGAGAGCTCCTCCTCCAGGGCCAAACGCAGCTGCTGGCCCGTGCGATCCCCATTGGCTGCAGCCAGATTGGCCCACTTGGAGGCCTGCACCCAATCTTTCTCGACGCCGCGCCCCTCCGTCAGCATCAGGGCGAGCCAGCCCTGCATGCGCGGGTCGCCCGAGTCCGCGCCGATCCGGGTGTAGTGGGCCGCCATGCCGTCCTCGATCGGATGCGCGCCGATCCCTTCGATGAACAGACGCGCCAGAAAATAGGAAGCGAGCACGAAGCCGTCATCGAGCGCGGCTTCGAGCAGTTCCCGCGCCTCGAACACCGCCTCCGGGTTCCGCCCTCCCTGGGCATCGGCGATCAACACCGAAGCCCAGGCGATGCGTGCCGGTCCATGCCCCGCATCGACGGCACGGCCGAACCAGTGCTCGGCCTGTTCCCGATCCCTTTCGACCCCCTGCCCACCCAGATACATCCAGCCGAGCTTCACTGCCACGTCGTGGGCGCCAGCCCTCGCCGCCCGACCGTACCACTCGGCGGCCCTTTCCCCGTCAGGCTGCACCCCGTGACCCTCTTCATGGATCCATCCGAGATGGCTCATCGCCGTGGGTGAACCCGCCTCCGCCGCCTCGGCAAAGGCCTCCCGTGCCGCAACCCAATCGGGGGGATCCTGTGCCATGTAGGCATGGGCGCGGGCCTCGGGCGTACCGGATTCAGCCTCCGGATCGGAAGCGGCCGCGAGCGGACCGGCGAGGAAGACCCCCAGGAACAGGGCCAGAAGGAGTAGAGCGGGGAGCCCGACACGGTCGCGGGTCCTGAAGGTGACTGCCTTGCACATGGATCAGTGTTCCGTTCAATCGTTGAAGGTCGTCGGCAGGCAGGCGCAGGATTGGGAATCGGTCATGAATCCTGCCCGACTCACGCGATCGCCCGCTGCCGGTCTACGCCCGACCGACGCAGGATGCGGGGCGGAAACGAACAGGTGAAGGTGCTGCCCTTGCCGGGCTCGCTTTCGATGTTCAACCGGCCCCCGTGGCGCATCAGCACGTGCTTCACGATCGCGAGCCCAAGGCCGGTGCCACCCCGGCTCTTCGACCGGCCGGGATCCACCCGGTAGAAGCGCTCGGTCAGCCGGTCGATGTGCTGCTCCGCGATCCCGATTCCCGTGTCCCGCACCTGCAGGTGCGCCCCCGAAGGATCGGAAAACCAGCGCAGATCGATCTGCCCGCCGTCCGGGGTGTAGTTGACCGCGTTCGCCAGCAGGTTCGCGAAGGCGCTTCGCAGCTCCTTTTCGTTGCCGCGGATCGCCAGGCCCTGCTCGGCCTCCAGCGTGATCTCGTGGCGGCGCGGCCCCGAGAGCAGGCGTCCTTCCTCCGTGAGACCCGACAAAAGCCCCGGTACGTCGACGCACCCGATGTCGCCGGTCCTGGCGCCGGTTTCCAGCCGCGCCAGCAGAAGCAGGTCGTCAACAAGGGTCTTCATCCGTTCCGCCTGCTCCTGCAGGAGTTGCAGGGACCGCGCGTACTCGGGGTCTTCGCCAAGCTCCTGGCCCAGCGTCTCGCTGACGCCGTAGATCACTGTAAGCGGGGTCCGCAGCTCGTGCGAGACATTGGCGACGAAGTCGCTGCGCATGGTCTCGAGACGACGGAACGCCGTGATGTCGCGCGCGAGCAGCAAATGGCGTTTTTTCGCGTGAGGCACCAGGCGGACTTCCAGCCACAGTCGTCCTTCCACCGGCGATGGCAGGGAGATTGTCCGCGCGTCGCGCTGGTAAAGGGACAGGAAGGCCACGAATTCGGGGTGACGCAGGATGTTGCTGATGCGCTGACCCTCGTCGCGCGGCCAGCGCAGCCCAAGGAGCTCCAGCGCCGCCTGGTTGCACCACTCGATCTGGTAATCATCGGATAGCACCACGGTGGCATCCGGCATCGCCTTGATCGAATCCCGGTAGTTCCGCACCAGCTTGCGGCGTCGCCGGTCCCGATCCCGGCTGCGCTTGCGCATGCGGTGGAGGCCGTCAAAGATAACGCCCCAGAAGCCGACGGATTTCGGCGGATCTAGCTTGCGGCCGAGGCGCAGCCAGCGCTCGAGCCGCCGGAGGTTGACCCAGTCCCACACCAGGGCGGCCAGCGCCCCCAACAGGAATACCAGGAGCCACTGCCCCGTCAGCAGTCCCAGCGCCGTCAGCCCGAGAAGCGCGAGCGCAACCCGCACGTAGACCATCGGCCAGGGGTTTTCGGGTCTTATGGCCATGGGCGACGGATCTGCTCCCGGCCACGCCGACCATCCCCGGCCTCAGTTCTGCCTGGAGAACCGGTAGCCGGCACCGCGAATCGTCTGGACGAGGTTGTCGTGACCGGACTCCGCGAGGGCCAGTCGGAGCCGGCGAATGTGAACATCGACTGTTCGCTCTTCCACGTAGACGTTGGTGCCCCACACATTATCGAGCAACTGACCACGGGTGAATACCCGGTCCTCATGGGTCATGAAGAAGTGCAGGAGCCGGTATTCGGTGGGCCCCATCTCCACGGTTCTGCCGTTTGCGGTCACCCGGTGACTGACCGGATCGAGCCGCAGCCCGCCGACCTCGACCGGCTCGTCGCTGCTGGTCGGCGTGGTGCGCCTCAGCACAGCACGGATCCGCGCGATCAGTTCCCGCGGGGAGAAGGGCTTGGTCACGTAGTCGTCCGCCCCAACCTCGAGACCGCGGACCCGATCCTCCTCCTCGCCCCGGGCCGTCAGCATGATGATCGGCAGTTCCCGCGTGTGCGGGGCCTCCTTCAGGGTGCGGGCCCACTCGACGCCGCTGACATCCGGCAACATCCAGTCCAGCAGGATCAGGTCGGGCTCCCGCAGCAGCATCGACTCGCGGGCCTGCCGCACATCCGCCGCCTCGGATACGGTGAAGCCCGCCTTCTGAAGCGGCAGGGCGAGCACCTCGCGGACCGCCGCGTCATCCTCGACCAAGAGGATATGAAGGCTCATCAGGGGTTTCCGGTCGGGTCATTGCCGGCATTAGATAACAGTGATGTTACATGAATTTGACAGTCTGTCTGCACGGTACCGACATCGCGTGTCATTTCCCCGTGCCTGGGGCTAGACTTTTGGGATGCGGCTTCGCCTGTGCGACCCATGTCCGCTCAGACGGGTCGCGGAACGGATGCTGGAGGTCATCGGCCATGCCAGCGGGGCCCTGCCCGGGGGCATGGCGCTCGCGGTGATCGCGGTCGGTGTGCTGCTCGGCGCCGCCACCGGGATCGTCGGCGCGGCCATCGTCACGCTGACACTGATCGCCCTGCCCACGCTGCCGCGGCGCGGCTACAAGCGCACGGTCGCCTGCGGCACCATCTGCGCCTCGGGCACCCTGGGGCAGATCATCCCGCCGAGCCTGGTGCTGCTGGTGCTGGCCGACACCATGAACCTCTCCGTTGGCAGCCTGTTCGCGGCCGCGCTGCTTCCCGGCCTGATGCTGGCCGGGCTGTATGTGCTGTATCTGCTCACGCTGGCATGGTTCTACAGCGCCGACGTGCCCGCAATCGATGCCGCCGAGCGGGCGCGGATGAGCACGACCCAGGTCGTGAAGGACCTGTTCACCGCGGTGGTGCCCCC
>JAGTVE010000310.1 GCA_018224485.1 Thioalkalivibrio sp.
AGATCATGAAGGCGATGAAGAAGCCGAGGGTCACGAAGCCCATGTGCGCGATCGACGAGTAGGCGATCAGCTTCTTCATGTCGCTCTGGATCAGCGCAATCAGGCCGATGTAGACGATCGCGATCAGCGACAGAGTGATCACCAGCACGTCCAGCACCGCGGCCGCGTCCGGGGTGATCGGCAGGCTGAAGCGCAGGAACCCGTAGCCGCCGATCTTCAGCATGATCGCGGCCAGGATCACGGAGCCGCCGGTCGGCGCCTCCACGTGGGCATCCGGCAGCCAGGTATGTACCGGGAACATCGGGATCTTCACCGCGAAGGCCGCGAAGAAGGCGAGGAAGATCAGGATCTGCGCCGTCATCGGCAGCGGCAGCTGGTGGAAGTCGAGAATCGCGAAGCTGCCGCCGGACTGGACGTACATGTAGATCAGCGCGATCAGCATGAAGACCGAGCCGAGGAAGGTGTAGAGAAAGAACTTGATCGTCGCGTACACGCGCCGCGGGCCGCCCCAGATGCCGATCACGAGGAACATCGGGATCAGCATCGCCTCGAAGAACACGTAGAACAGGACCGCGTCCAGCGCCGAGAACATGCCGATCATCAGTCCCTGCATGATCAGGAAGGCCGCGAGGTAATAGGCGACGCGCTCCTTCACCGATCCCCAGGCCGCGACCACCACCAGCACCGTGGTCAACGTGGTCAGCAGGATCAGCGGCATCGAGATGCCGTCCACACCCAGGTGGTAGTGCACGTTGAAGGCCGCGATCCAGGGACGGAACTCCTGGAACTGCATCTCCGCGGTCCCGCGCTCGAAGCCGATCCAAAGGAACAGGCTCGCGACGAAGGTGGCCACGGCCACCGCAAGCCCCAGGCGCAGCGCAACCAGGGGTGCGTCCCGCCCGGCGGTGAGCGTCAGGAACCCGCCGAGGATGGGCAGCCAGATCAACAGACTCAGGATGGGCCACTCAGTAGACATGGTCGTTCCTTGATGAAGCCGGTGCGCGGCATGCGGACAGGCCTGTCGGCCCCGGCACCGGGTGCGCGGGGGAGCGGTCGGCCGCGCACTGCTGCGGTCCCGAGGCGGTGGTTCGTACGATCGATATCACGGCAGGCATTCAGATCACGAAGGCGAAGATCAGGACCAGCAGGCCGATGATCATCACGAAGGCATAGTGGTAGAGAAAACCGGTCTGGATCGCGCGCGCGCGGGCGGCGATCCAGCCCACCGAGCGCGCGGTGCCGTTGACCAGCACCCCGTCAATCGCGAAGACGTCCCCGTAGCGCCAGAGCCAGTGGCCGAGACGGCGCGACCCGCCGGCCAGGACCCGGTCGTTGAAGGTGTCGAAGCCGTACTTCTCCTCGAGGATGCGTACGCCGAGCCGCAGGCGGTCCGCGATCACGCCCGGCAGTTCGGGCCGCCGGATGTACAGATACCACGCGGTGACCAGGCCGGCCATGGCCAGCCAGAAGGCCGGCAGCATCAGGCCATGCAGCGCGAACGCCAGCACGCCGGTGTAGCCCTTGCCCTTCTGGGCCAGCACGTCCTGCTCCTCGAGCACGAAGAGGCTGTCGGCGAAGAAGTCGCCGAACAGCACCGGGCCAATGAAGTAGCCCGCCACCACCGACGGGATCGCCAGCAGCACCAGCGGCACGGTGACCACCCACGGCGACTCCTTCGGCTTCTGGGGGCCATGGTCGTGGTGATGTTCGTCGCCGTGCTCGTCGTGATGATCATCGCCATGATCCGGCATGTACTTGTGCGCCTGATCAAAGCGCTCCTCGCCGTGGAACACGAGGAAGAACATGCGGAAGGTGTACAGCGCGGTCACGAAGACCCCGAGCAGCACAAGCCAGTAGGCGAAGGTCGCCCCGGGGGTCTGCGAGTAGCCGACCGCCTCGATGATCGCGTCCTTGGAGAAGAACCCGGAGAAGAACGGGAAGCCGATCAGCGCGAGGGAACCGACCAGCGCGGTCGCGTAGGTGATCGGCATGTACCGGCGCAGGCCGCCCATCGCGCGCATGTCCTGCAGGTGGTGCATCGCGATGATCACCGAGCCCGCGGCGAGGAACAGCAGCGCCTTGAAGAAGGCGTGGGTCATCAGGTGGAACACCGCCGCAGCGTAGGCGGAGGCCCCCAGCGCCACGGTCATGTAGCCGAGCTGCGAGAGCGTGGAGTAGGCGACCACGCGCTTGATGTCGTTCTGCACCAGCCCGATCAGGCCCATGAAGAAGGCCGTGATGGCACCGATCACGAGGATGAAGGACAGCGCCGCCACCGAGAACTCGTACAGCGGCGACATGCGCGCGACCATGAAGATGCCCGCGGTCACCATCGTGGCCGCGTGGATCAGGGCCGAGATCGGGGTGGGACCCTCCATGGAATCCGGCAGCCACACGTGCAGCGGCACCTGCGCGGATTTGCCCATCGCGCCGATGAACAGGAAGATCAGCGCGAGGTCCAGCAGGCCGAAGGTCCAGCCCGGCCAGATGGTGATGACCGCGTCGCGCATCGCCTCCGCCTCTGCGAAGACCTCGGTGTAGTTCAGGCTGCCGGCGTAGAAGACCAGCGTCGCGATCCCGATCAGGAAGCCGAAGTCGCCCACCCGGTTCACGATGAAGGCCTTCATGTTCGCGTAGGTCGCGGTCGGGCGCTTGTACCAGAACCCGATCAGCAGGTAGGAGACGAGGCCGACCGCCTCCCATCCGAAGAAGAGCTGCAGGAAGTTGTTCGCCATCACCAGCATCAGCATGGCGAAGGTGAACAGCGAGATGTAGGCGAAGAAACGCTGGTAGCCCGGGTCATCCGCCATGTAGCCGATGGTGTAGACGTGCACCATCAGTGACACGAAGGTGACCACGAGCATCATCAGGACGCTCAGGTTGTCCACCAGGAACCCGATCTCGAAGTGCAGACCGTCGGTGAACATCCAGGTGTAGACGGTCTCGTTGTAGACGGGCACACCGTTGAAGACGTGCTGGTAGAAGACCACCGCCGACAGCACGAAGGACAGGCCGACGCCGAGGATGGTCACGCTGTGGGCGCCGGCGCGGCCGATCTGCCGGCCGAACAGCCCGGCGATCACCGCGGCCAGCAGCGGTGCGAGTACGATGATCAGATATACGGTGTCCATCCCGGCCTACCCCTTCATTGCGTCCAGATCCTGCACGTTGATGGTGCCCCGATTGCGGAACAGCAGCACCAGGATCGCCAGCCCGATCGCCGCCTCCGCCGCGGCGACGGTGAGAATGAAGAACACGAAGACCTGGCCCGCGAGGTCCTGCAGGAAGAACGCGAAGGCGACGAAGTTGATGTTCACCGACAGCAGCATCAGTTCGATGCACATCAGCAGAACGATCAAGTTCTTCCGGTTCAGGAAGATGCCGGCCACGCTGATCGAGAACAGCAGCGCGGCGAGCACCAGAAAGTGCGTCAGCGTAATCATCAGTTGGTCCTGAATCCCCTGTGAGGGCCCGGTCGTCCGGAGCCCGTCTTCATGGCCGGCGGCGCGCAGGCCGCCAGGCCTCGTTTCGCAACCAAACGCCGCTTCAGTCCGTCATCGCAGGGCGCGGCCGCCAGCGCGGCGCGGCGACCCGCAGGCCCGCGCTCCCGGCCAAGACTCCCGGATTGGGGTGCCGCACATGCGATGACGAGGTCCCTCTGCAGTGTTCTTCTAATCGCCCTTTTTCTTCTTGCGTTCCCTTGGCGCCGACTCCATCGAGACCAGCCGGACCCGGTCCTCGCGGCGCACCTTCATCTGTTCGGTCGGGTCAATGGACTTCGTGTCCGGTCGCCGCCGCATGGTCAGCGAGATCGCGGCGATGATCGCCACCAGCAGGATCACCGCCGCGATCTCGAACGGATAGACGTACTCGGTATACAGGATGCGTCCCAGCTCGAGCGTGTTCGCGTAATCGGCCCCGGCCGGCTCCGGCGGATCCATGGTGGCGAAGCGGGTGATCACCAGCGTCAGCACCGTCGCCATCGCGGCCGCGACCACAAGGCCGGCGGGGACGTACTCGGTGAAGCCCTCGCGCAGCTGCGCCACGTTGATGTCCAGCATCATCACCACGAACAGGAACAGCACCATCACCGCCCCGACGTACACGAGGACCAGCACGATCGCCAGGAACTCCGCCTCGGC
>JAGTVE010000311.1 GCA_018224485.1 Thioalkalivibrio sp.
TAATCGCCTTTGAGGAGAACGAGCACATGCCATACGTTACGAGTGCTGAGCGCGTCGGGATTCAGAAGGGCCTGGAACAGGGTCGGCAAGAGGACGAAGCTGCGATCCTATTGCGCCTGATCGCGCTGAAGTTCGGAGCGCCCACTGAAGAGGTGCGCGCACGCATCCAGGAAGCCGATGCCGATACCCTGCTGGACTGGTCGGCACGCATTCTGACAGCAGAGCGAGTTGACGACATCTTTCGATGACCGGGCCTAACGGTCATGGCGCGCCCACTACCCGATCCTGAAAGAGCACCGTAGGGTGGGCAAAACGAAGTGTGCCCACCAGAGACCGCCGCGGCCGGGCGTCTGCGGCGGCGGGTTCAGATGACCGCGACGACGTCCGGGTAGTAGCCCGCCCAGGCGAACCAATTGGCCGGGAAGCCGTTCACGGGCTCGGTCCCGTCGATCGCGCCGCTGGCAATGCGGTCCGGAAAGGCGCCGGACAGGGTCGGCGTACGGGACATGCTGCCGCGGTAGACATAACCGATATCCAGTGCCGGGTCGTAGAGCGCGGTGTAGGTCTCGCCCCGCGCATCGGTCTCCAGGCGCCCCTCCTTCCTCAGACGGTCCAGGCTGAAGGCCACCGCCCGGTCGGCCATCCGGGCACCGATGAAGATCGCCTTCGGCGCGGCGCGGTCATCGCTGTTGATCGGCGGGAACATCGGCGGTTCGTTCTCCGCATAATAGCCGGAGACCGGGTTGTAGCTGCCGTACGGGTCGCGGTCGTAATCGCGGCCGAACTCGGTTGGCCTTGCCATCACCCGGGTCTCCGGGTGCAGGGCCCGCCATTGGCCCCAGGTGGTCCAGACGATGGGCCGTTCGATGAAGGCCCGACCATAGTGCGCCCCCTCGACGCCCATTCCGAGCATCTGCGGGAAATAGGACAGGCTGGAGGAATCGGCGACCGTGAGGTTGCTGTTCACCAGCTTGCCGGAGACCCGGAACACCTCGGAGCCGCGCTCGATGGCGAGGATGTCGCCGACCATCGGGCAATAGGTGATGGCCACCGGCAGGCCCCCGACCTCGTCATTCACGACCTCATGCCAGACCAGGATCCGCTGGGGATAGGCCCGGACATCACCCGCGTGGACAAAGCCGAAGACGATGTCACCGTCATCGAGCCACGCATTGGCCTCGCTGGCGCTGGTGAAATCGGGATCCTCGACCCGGGGGATGTCGTCCAGCCCCACATTGGTCTGCTTCATGTCGCCGGCATAGACATCGAGTGTCAGCGGCGCGTGCCGCTGGCCGTCCATGACCGGGAAACGGGGTTCTGCGGTGAGTGTCCGCTGCCGGGTGCTGGTGCATCCGACGATGGCCATACCGCCGAGACCGACGGCGCCGCGCAAGATCCACCGGCGCGAAACGTTGATATCCAGCATCTCTGCATCCTCCTGCCGTTTGTTCTCTGATGAAGCCGTTCGCTGACGAAGCCGTCCGCTGACGGGGTCGTATCGACGCCATGTTCCCGTTGCAACGTCTTCCGGTGTCCGCCCGCCGGCACGACCGGTCGCGTCGAGTCATGCGCACGCCTTCGAGTCTCTGGTGTCCGTCTCCGGGGCCGGTAATTCCCCGCCACGGATGTTGACGGCTTATAAGGAGTAAAGCATTCGGCTTGCGGGGGAACCCTACGCAGTAACACGTAGCGGGGCGGGGCAGGGGGCTGGCCCCCTCCCGATCCCTCCCCCCGCATGCCGGGAGGGGGGGGTTATTTTTTTGAGGCGGTAGTGTCGCGACGGTGGTTAGGCGTTCCTACGTAGGGTCTCCGGGGCCCCTGGATGGTTGACTGGACTCGGGTTCGCAGGGCACGCGGTCGTTCCCGGGGCGTTCATGCAGCCGGCTCGGTGCTGGCGGGCAAGTCTGGACGGGGCCGCCGGTGGTCGTTTTGGCAGGAAAGACGCCGGTTTGCAGAGGACACATGGGACGATGACGCAAGCGATTTACGACAATGCGTGGCGACTTCTGGATGCATCGGTGATCCATCTCGAAGGCCGCCCCGTCGGGACCGTTGCCGCACGCGACACCATCGTCCAGGAGATCAACTACGATCAGGTCTTCACCCGGGACTTCGCCGTCTCGGCCTTCGCCTACCTGCTCGCCGGGCGACCGGAGATCGTCGCCAACTTCCTGCTGCAGATGGTGCGATTGCAACGCACCGAGCGCGAATTCAACTGCTTCAAGCCGGGCGAGGGCCTGATGCCGGCGAGCTTCAAGGTGGCCACCGTCGGGGGCAAGGACCGCCTGGTGGCGGATTTCGGCGAGCACGCGATCGCACGAGTGCCGCCGGTCGATTCGGGCTTTTGGTGGCTGATGATCCTGCGCGCCTACGTGCGGACCACGGGTGACCGGGCGCTGGCCGAGCGCGACGACGTGCAGGCGGCGATCCGCATGCTGCTGGATCTCTGTCTGAACACCCGCTTCGACATGTTCCCGACCATGCTGGTACCGGACGGCTCGTTCATGATCGACCGGCGGATGGGGGTCTACGGGTATCCGATCGACGTCCAGGCGCAGTTCTTTTCCGCGCTGCAGGCGGCCCAGGGTCTGCTGCTGGATTCCGCGGAGAATGCCCCGTACATCGAGGCCGCCGGGACACGGCAGGAGCATCTCGCCTACCACATCCGCACCTATTACTGGCTCGATCTCGAGCAGATCAACCGCATGTACCGGTATGGGGTGGAGGAATACGGAGAGACCGCGGTGAACCAGTTCAACATCTACCCGGAGACCATCCCGCAGTGGCTCACGGACTGGCTGCCGGAAGGGGCCGGGTATTTCGCGGGTAATCTCGGGCCCGCGCGCATGGACTACCGCTACTTCGCCCAGGGCAACCTGCTCGCGGTCCTCACGGGTCTCGCCACGGAGTCGCAGTCGGCGGCCGTGGTCCGCTTGCTGCAAGAGCGCCATGACGACCTCGTCGGCGAGGTGCCGCTGAAGCTCAGCTTCCCGGCGCTGGATGGGCAGGACTGGGCCATCCTCACCGGCATGGACCCGAAGAACCGGGCCTGGTCCTACCACAACGGGGGCAACTGGCCCGTACTGCTGTGGCTGCTGGCCGGCGTCTGCGTGCGCACCGGAGCGATGGATCTCCTGGAGTCGGCGCTGCACTCGCTGGAATTGCGCCTGGCCCGCGACGAGTGGCCGGAATACTACGACGGTCGGCGCGGCCGGCTGATCGGTCGGCAGGCGCGCAAGTGGCAGACGTGGAGCATCGCCGGCTATCTGGTCGCGCACCAGCTCGTGCGGGACCCCGGTTGTCTCCAGCGCCTGGGCTTCGGGGGCATCGCGACCAGCGCCTCATGCGGGACCGTATCGCAGCCGGCTGGAGATGCGGCAGAAGCGCCATGACGGCCATGACCCGCGGCGGTCCGCCGGCGAAGGATTCAGTGGAGGTCGACATGAATGACGGCACCGGACAGAGGGAGCAGGAGAGACCTCGGGTAGTGATACTGGGCGCCGGCTTCGCCGGGCTGAGCGCGGCGCTCGCACTGGCGCGTGAGCCGGTCGACGTGGTGATCGTGGACCGCCAGAACTATCACCTCTTCCAGCCCTTGCTCTACCAGGTGGCCACCGCGGCGCTGTCGCCGGCCGACATCGCGGCACCGATCCGCGGGATCGTCGGGCGGTTCGAGAACTGCAGTGTGCTGCTGGACACCATCGACGAAATTGACCGGGAAGCGCGCGAGGTCCGGACCGCCGGCGGCCGGCGCGTCGGCTACGACCATCTGATCGTCGCGACCGGCGCCACCCACAATTACTTCGGGAACGACCACTGGCGGGAGGTCGCGCCCGGTCTGAAGCGTATCGAGGACGCAACGGAACTGCGCCGGCGGATCCTGATGGCCTTCGAACTCGCCGAGATGGAGGAGGACCCGGACGTGCGCGACGCGCTGATGACCTTCGTCGTGGTCGGCGGCGGGCCGACCGGCGTCGAGATGGCCGGTGCGCTCGCGGAACTTGCGCGCTACACGCTGGCCCGGGACTTCCGTCACATCAGGCCCGAGGGGACACGGGTGGTGCTGGTGGATGCAAACGACCGGCTCCTGCGCATGTTTCCCGAACGGCTCTCCGAGAATGCGGCGCAGGCGCTGACGAAGATCGGCGTTGAGCTGGTGATGAACCGTCGCGTCGACGGGATGGATCACCACTGCGTAAGCCTGGGTGACCGCAGGATCAACACGCGCACCGTCATCTGGAGCGCTGGCGTAACGGCCTCCGACGCGGGCAAGTGGCTGGGTGTCGAGACCGACCGTGCGGGCCGGGTGCCCGTCGACCCCTTTCTGCGCCTCGAGGGCGATCCGCGCGTTCACGTGATCGGCGACGTGGCCAGCCACACGAGCCCATCGGGAAAGGTGACACCGGGGCTCGCCCCGGCGGCCAAGCAGATGGGGCGGTACGTGGCCCGCGCGATCCGGCGGCAGGCGCGCGGCAAGCCGGTTGGTGCGGCGTTTCGCTACCGTGACTTTGGCCAGCTGGCGACGATTGGCCGGCATTCGGCCATCTGCGACTTCGGACGCTTCACGGTGTCCGGCTATCCGGGCTGGTGGCTGTGGGGAGGCGCCCACATCTATTTCCTGATCGGCTTTCGCAACCGGCTCGCGGTCGCGGCCAACTGGTTCTGGTCCTACCTGACCTTCGGTCGCGGGATTCGACTGATCACCGGCGATATCGGCGCGAAGGGCCCGGGGCAGGGATGAGGAGGCAAGTCGCCATGATCATTAGCGTGAGAGTCGTGGAATTCTCCCCTTTCCCGCTTGCGGACAAAGCCGCCGGGAGCGGATTTCGAACCGCCGCAGGCGGGCCCGAAGGGCGGAGGACAGGATGCCCGGAGTAACGGGGCCGGGGGTGAGGGCCGGGGGTGAGGGCCGGATCCGACGCCGCGCCCCCACCCCAGCCCTCCTCCGCACGCGGGGGAGGGAGCTTTCATCGTCTGGGGTGGCTGCGTGCCATGACAGTTAGCGTGAAAGTCACGCATTTCTCCCCTCCCCCGCAAGCGGGCGAGGGGGACGTTCATGGTCGGGGGTGGCCGGCGCCATCAGAGTTAACGTGGTATCGAGGTTTGAGTGATGGATGAACGTGTGGTGGAGTCCCTTCAGGACGCGATCGGGCAGTTCAGGGAGGGGGCGCGCCTGCAGTACGCCGAGGGTCAGCGGCTGGCGCGCAGGACCGCGCAGATCGTGCGCTGGTCCACGATCGGCATGATCCTGCTCGGCGTCGGTCTGCTGATGCTGCTGCTGACGCTCACGCAGAGCCTGTCCCTGATCACCGAGCGCATGGACGGCATGCACGGGCACACGGAGGCGATGAGCCACGAGTTCCGCAGCGTGAGCCAGGACATGAACCTGATCGTGGGCGACATGAACCGGATATCCGGGAACATGCAGGCCATCTACGAGGAGCTCAACCTGGTCCCCACGGAGATGGACCATCTGAACGGCACGGTGGCGGGTCTGGGCGAGGACGTGGTTGCGATTTCGCAGGAGTTCCAGCGAATGAACGGGCAGCTGAACGGGATCAGCCAGTCCATGGTCCGGATGACGCAGGACACCGGCCAGATGTCGCGGCCGATGCGGATGTTGCCATGGCCCTGATACGTCCGGGGTGGGATGGTGGGCCCGGCGGTCGGAGTGCTCGTCCGTACCCGAGGCGTCAGGGGCGGCCGGGCTCGGTCGGCTCCTTCACAGCGGACGGGTAGAGGTATGACCGGGTGATCGGGACCACGTTCTCGGTGCCGTTCTCCAACTGGATCTGAAACACCACCATGCGGCGTTGCCAGAACGCGATCTCCGAGGCTGCTAGGTAGAACTCCCACATGCGGCAGAAGCGCTCGCTCTTCTCGTCGGCGAAGCGGTCCCGCTGGGCCTGGAAGCGCTCCTGCCAGGCGGCGAGGGTGGTCGCGTAATGCTCGCGCAGGGTCTCGATGTCGGTCAGCACGAGCCCCGTCGGCTCGATGGCCGGCATGATCTCCGACAATGCGGGAATGTAGCCGCCAGGGAAGATGTAGCGACGGATCCACGGATTGGTAATTCCGGGTGGCCCGGTCCGGCCAATGGTGTGAATCAGGGCCACACCGCCCGGCTTCAGTCGCTCCCGTACCGTCTCGAAGAATTGCGGGTAGTAGGGCACGCCGACGTGCTCGAACATGCCGACGCTTGCCACCCGGTCATAGGTGTCCGCATGCTCCCGATAGTCCTGCAGGAGGATGCGCACCCTGTCCTCCAGCCCGCGTGCGCGGATCCGCTCCTCCGCGACGCGCTGCTGTTCGGTGGACAGTGTGAGGCCCGTGACCGACACATCGTGGTGTTCGGCCAGGTGCAGGGCCAGGCTCCCCCAGCCGCAGCCGATATCCAGCACGCGCTGACCCGGCTGGAGCACGAGCTTGCGCGCGATATGCGCGCACTTCGCCTCCTGGGCCGCGTCGAGCGAGATACCGGACGCCTCGAAATAGGCGCAGGAGTAGTTCAGTTCCTGATCCAGGCAGGCCCTGAACAGCGTCTCATCGAGATCATAGTGGCTGGCCACGTTGCGCCGGCTTGCCGCAAGTCGGTTCCACTGTTGCAGCGGCTGAATCCACCGGACGAGCCTGCGCTGCCAGCGGGGTCGACTCGGGCGCTGGCGGAAATTGATCGCAAGCAGCTTCAGCAGATCCGCGAGGCCACCGTATTCCAGGTCCCAGGCGCCGTCCATGTAGGACTGGCCCAGCATGAATTCCGGATCGATCGCGATACGGGCCATTGCGCGCCGGTTGTGGAAGCGCCAGCCGACGCTCGGCGGGCCCTCGCCAAAGACCTCGCGAGTGCCGTCCGGTTCGATCAGCTCAAGACTCCCTCTGCGGATCTTCCTGCGCAGTATCGAAGTGAAGATCGTCATCTCCCTGGTGCTCCCGTCCGGCAGCATCGGCGGCGATCTGCAGATTCGGCATGCAGCCCCGTAACCTGGACACGCGCGAGATCACGCTGTCGACGGGATTGACGGCTGTCCCTCCGCTCTCGCCCGGCGCTGGCCGGTCCCTGTTGGCTAACTTCGTGTCACGGATGCGCGATTGCGTCCCCGATGATAGCGCAAGCCGGTCCGCGCGAGCAGGTTGCGCGCGATGGGCGCGCGCAACCGCGGGGCGGAGGGATCCTGAACGGACCGCGCGAGACCTGGATGATCGTGCCTACCAGGTGAGTACCTTGCCGGCGCTCCCCAGCGAGGGCAGGGCCTGGGAGGGCGTCAGCAGTGGCATGTCCTGGTAGGCGAGGTCGGACTCGCTCATCTCGTTGAGTTCCAGGGACTGCCGGCAGCCGATGATCTGCACGCCGTTGTCGATCGCGTTCTTCATGAAGTCCGCGACGCTCTTTCCGCCCTCCAGCGGATAGATGCTTTCGGCCGCGCCCGCCTTCAGCAACTCGGTCGCGGGACCGGTGAAATACATGATCACGTTCTGCTCGGCCGCCGCGGCCGTGGCCGCCAGGAAGAAGGCGGACGGCAAACGCCGCTTGTTTTCCGGGCCGGTGATCATGATCACTACCAGGTCAGCAGTTTCTTCAGTCATGGGATACAACCTCCGTAACGTGTGTGTAGACGGGTTCGGACTGGTGAAGGAAATGGCAGCCCTTCAGACGTCAAGGCGAGAATAGCCCGAACCCGCCCGCGCGCCCATCAGGGTAATTACGGGGATTACGGGGTCGGACCAGCTCAACTCATTGTTTTGCCATGAATATGGGCCCAATTCGGGGGTATTTTCGGGTCCTGGAGGCCCATTTCCGGTGCCAAAAACGGGGGTCCACGGAAATCCTTAAGAGCGGGGCATGGCGGACGTTCGCAGACCTTGCGGCATCGGCTAATACGTAGTGCAACCCGCGTTAGGGGCGTCGATGA
>JAGTVE010000312.1 GCA_018224485.1 Thioalkalivibrio sp.
CCGCTCGCGTTCGATCCCGGTCTCCTCGGCGGCGACGTCGAGGATCGGACGCCCGGTCTGATAGGCCAGCTTCGCGATACGGGCACCGGCCTCGTAGCCGATCTCGGCATTCAGGGAGGTCACCAGGATCGGGTTGCGTGCCAGCGCGTCTTCCAGGCGCGCCCGGTTCACCGCGAAATCCGCGATCGCACGGTCGGCCAGGTGGTTCATCGACCCGGCGAGCAGCGCAATCTGGGTCAGCAGGTTGTCAGCAATCAGCGGCAGCATCACGTTCAGCTGAAAATTCCCGGACTGCGCGGCGCCATTGATCGCGGCATCCAGGCCCGTCACCTGCACGCAGGCCATCGCCACTGCCTCCGGGATCACCGGGTTCACCTTGCCGGGCATGATCGAGCTGCCCGGCTGCAGTGCCGGGAGGCTGATCTCGGCCAGTCCCGTCAGCGGGCCCGAGTTCATCCAGCGCAGGTCATTGGCGATCTTCAGCAGCGTGGTTGCGAGGGTCCGCAGCTGGCCGGAGAGCTCGGCCGCCGTGTCCTGACTCGCCAGCGCGGCAAAGCCGTTCGCCTGGCGCGCGAAGGGAAGCTCCAGGCGCTCGGAGAGGCGCCGGGCGACGCGCTCGCCGAAGCCCTCCGGCGCGTTGACGCCCGTACCCACTGCGGTCCCGCCGATCGCGAGCTTGCAAAGGCGCCGCCGCAGCTCATCGACCCGGGTCTCGCCGAGCTCGAGCTGCGTGCGCCACCCGGAAAGCTCCTGGTCGAGCCGGATCGGCATCGCGTCCATCAGGTGTGTACGCCCGGTCTTCACCACGTCTCCCAGCTCGCGTTCGCGGCGGGCGATCACCGCGATCAGGTGGCGCAGTGCCGGTCGCAGCTGCTGTTCCAGTTCCACCGTCGCGGCCACGTGGATCGCGGTCGGGATCACGTCGTTGGAGCTCTGGCCGCGGTTCACATGATCGTTCGGGTGAACCGGACTGCCGGCCGCGGCGGCGAGATGGGCGATCACCTCGTTTACGTTCATGTTGGTGCTGGTACCGGACCCGGTCTGACAGACATCGACCGGAAAGGCCTCGCGATGCTGCCCCAGGGCGATCGCGTCCGCCGCCGCGACGATCGCCACCGCCTGCTCGGCCGTCAGCCCACCGAGCTCGCGGTTCACCTCGGCGCAGGCGGCCTTGATCTGCGCCAGGGCCCGGATGAAGGCCTCCGGCAGCGGCCGGCGCGCGATCTGGAAGTTGTCCACGGCCCGCTGGGTCTGGGCGCCCCAGGGCGCATCGGCCGGAATCCGGACCGGCCCCATGCTGTCGTGTTCGGTGCGATAGTCGTTGGTGGCCATCATTTCGCTCCGACGCGGATGAGGCCCCATTCTATCGCCGTGTGTCGTGGGAGCGACCTCTGGTCGCGATGCAGCGTTTTCGGCGTCGCAACCCACCTTGATCGCGGCTGGAAGCCGCTCCTACGGCGCCGTGCGTTTTTGTGGGAGCGACCTCTGGTCGCGATGCAGCGTTTTCGGCGTCGCAACCCACCTTGATCGCGGCTGGAGGCGGCTTCTACGCGAGGCTTGGGCTGAAGCCGGTGGGATCCGCGCTATAATCGGCCGCCCTATGGGAGCCCCCTGGAGCCATTGATGACCCTGTCCCCGCTCACCGCCGTCAGCCCGGTTGACGGCCGCTACGCCCGTCACACCGAGCCGCTGCGCGCGCACTTCAGCGAACAGGCACTGATGCAGGCGCGGGTGCGGGTCGAGGTCGCCTGGCTGAAGGCGCTGGCCGAGGAACCGGCCATCACCGAGGTGCCCGCGCTGACCCCCGATGCCGCGGCCTTCCTGGACGGTATCGCGAGCGATTTCGGGACCGTGGACGCCGAACGCGTGAAGGCCATCGAGGCCACCACCAACCACGACGTGAAGGCGATCGAGTACTACATCAAGGAGCGCATGGCGGGACACCCCGCGCTGTCCGAGCAGATCGAGTTCGTGCACTTTGCCTGCACCTCAGAGGACATCAACAACCTCGCCTACGCGCTGATAGTGCGCGAGGCCCGTGACGCGGTGATGCTCCCTTCGTTGCGCGAACTCACGCGCATGCTGACCACCCTCGCGAAGGCCCTCGCCGATCAGCCGATGCTGTCACGGACCCATGGTCAGCCGGCCTCCCCGACCACCCTCGGCAAGGAACTGGCGAACGTGGTCATGCGTCTCGAGCGGCAGACCAGACAACTGGAGGGCTCGCCGATTCTGGGGAAGATCAACGGCGCGGTAGGCAACTACAACGCGCACGTGGTCACCTATCCCGAGGTCGACTGGCCGGCGCTGGCCACTCGCATGATCGGCACGCTCGGCCTAGAGCCCAACCCCTATACGACCCAGATCGAGCCGCATGACTTCCTCGCCGAGCTGTTCCACGCGCTGATGCGGACGAACACGGTGCTGATCGACATCAGCCGCGACATCTGGGGCTACATCTCCGCCGGCTACTTCCGTCAGCGCGTGGTCGCCGGCGAGGTCGGCTCCTCCACCATGCCGCACAAGGTGAACCCGATCGACTTCGAGAACGCGGAGGGCAACCTCGGCCTCGCCAACGCGGTGCTGGATCACCTCGCCGGGAAGCTGCCGATCTCGCGTTTCCAGCGTGACCTGACGGATTCCACGGTGCTGCGCAACATTGGCGTCGGCTTTGCCTGGTCCCTGATCGCCTACCGTTCCTTCATTCGGGGGCTTGGCAAGCTCGATGCCGATCCCGAACGCATGCAGGCGGACCTGGACGCGAACTGGGAGGTGCTCGCGGAAGCGATGCAGACGGTGATGCGACGCCACGGGATCGAGGCCCCCTACGAGAAGCTGAAGGAGCTGACCCGCGGCCAGCGCGTATCGGCCGAGCGGCTGCGGGCATTCGTCGACGGACTCGAGATCCCGGAGGCCGCCCGCACCCGGCTGCGGGAACTGTCCCCGGCGGCATACGTCGGGCTGGCCGTCGAACTCGCGAATCAGCTCCCCGACCGGGCCTGACGTGGAAACGGCGGACACCCCGCCCCGTCCCCCCATGGGTGCAGGTGGCTCCATCCCGGCACACCCGCCGCTTGGCGGACTGGACCCGCGCGAGTTCCTGCACGACTACTGGCAACGCCGTCCGCTTCTGATCCGCAGCGCCATCCCCGGTTTTCGGAACCCGATTGACGCCGATGACCTCGCCGGTCTGGCCTGCGAGCCGGGGATACGTTCGCGGCTCGTGCTCGGACATCCCGACCGCAGGGACTGGAGCGTGGAATACGGCCCGTTCGACCCCGAGCGGTTCACCCGACTGCCGCCCACCGCCTGGACGCTGCTGGTCTCGGGAGTCGAGCACTACTGGCCCGAGGGCCCGGACTGGTTGCGCCGGTTCGACTTCATTCCGCATTGGCGGCGCGACGACCTGATGATCTCCAGCGCCGGGCGCGAGGGCTCGGTCGGGCCGCACATCGATGCCTACGACGTCTTCCTGTTCCAGGCGCGGGGACGCCGGCGCTGGCAGATCCAGGAACCGCCGCCCAGGTCTCCGATCTGCCTGCCCGCCCTGCCACTGGCGATCCTCAGGCGCTTCGAGGCGACTTCCGAGTGGATACTGGAGCCCGGAGACATGCTCTATCTGCCCCCAGGCATCCCGCACCTCGGCATGTCCCTGGACGATGCGTGCATGACCTGGTCGATCGGCTTCCGAGCGCCGACCTGGCGCGACCTCGTGGGCGGGTTTCTCGAGGACCGTCTGGATGCCGTGGGTCCGGAGCGTGTCAGCGATCCTGGACGGGAGACCGCGGTGCACCCGCATGAAATTGCGGCCGGGGACCTCGCGGCACTGCGCGCCGGTCTGCTCGAACGCCTGCGGCTGCAGCCGGCGGAAATGGACCGGTTCCTGGGCGAGTCTCTCAGCCGCCCGCAACAGGACGCTGCCGAGGAACAGGGCTCAGCGGGCGTTGCAGAAGAATCGCCGGAGGAGCTCGATTCCGCCAGATGTTACCGCCTCGATCCCGAGCTCGGGCGCTACTGGGTTCGGGGTGATGCCGGCGTCCGCCTCTTCGTGGCCGGGCGATCTCTCGCGGCCCCCGGCCTGTCCGCGGCCACCGCGGAGTCGTTCTGCGCCGCCGAGACCCTGGTTCCGAAAGACTGGACCGCTCTGCTGCCCGAGCTCGAATCCGTGCTCAGGGACCTGCTCGAACGCGGGCTGATCGAGCGCGACGAATGACTCCTGGAGTCCGGGAGCCTGCTCCCGCCGCAGGGGGCCAGTCCCTTGCCCGAGAGCGGCGACAAGCCGCCGAACTCCATGGGAGCCCCGCAGAGGGGACACACGCAGCCGGCTCAATACCCCG
>JAGTVE010000313.1 GCA_018224485.1 Thioalkalivibrio sp.
CAGCAGCTTCGATACTCGAGGCCACCCAGGAGTTCGATGGTGCGTTCGTCGAGCAGGCTGTAGTTCCAGCGTCCGATGAACTGGGTGCGATCACTCAACGGCCAGAATCCGGAGATGTCGGTCTGTTCGATCCGCTCCTCGCGGAGCCGGTATCCGAGATTGAGCCGCGCCCGGTCGTGCGGATTGTACGCGATGCCCAGCGTCGCGAGGCGGGTACGGTCGCTGTCGGTGTCGAAGATCACCGAGGTCTGGGCCTGCCAGCTGCGGCCAAAGCGTGCCACCGCCTCCGCTGCCAGTTGCGGACGATTGCGGGGCAAGACGGGATCACCCGGCCGCAGCCTGACCTGCCGGTCGTCGAGGTAGGTGACCTGTCCGCCAGACAGGCTCAGGCGTTCCGTGCCGGTCTCCGGATCGATGATGCGGCTGGTCAGCGCGGTGGTCACCTGATGGGTGTCGCCGATCCGGTCGCCGCCCACGAAACGCCGGGTGGTGAACAGGCTGTCGAAGCTGAATTCGCGTTCGGAGGTATCGAACAGGGGGATGTCCTCCTGATCCCGGAACGGGACATAGCCGTAGTACACCCGTGGCTCGAGCGTCTGCAGTGAGCCATTGTCCAGCCACCGTTCCAGGACGAGACCCCCGTCAATGCTCATCCGGGGTATCGAGCGGGTAGGATTCGTGTCCACTTCGGGCGGGTTCCCGTCGAGGTCATAGCCCGTGTAGCGCAGCGCGACGCGGGGTTCCACGAAATAGCCCCCGGTGTCATAACGGAATCCGATCTCGGGCTCCACGTCGAAGCGCAGCCCGGTCACCGAGTTGCGCCGGTCGAACCGGGCCAGCTCGGAACGCAGATCCCAGAACAGACCGCTGTCCCTCGATTCACCGGCTTCCAGCAGGATCTGGGGCAGGCGGCGATAGGGTTCCTGGCGTGGCGCCAGGGTGGGATCCAGGGTCTCAAAATCCTGGACTCTTCCCGTCAGCCGAATGCCCGGCCGGTTGTAGGTCAGGTCCGCCCGCCGTTCCACCACCGAGGTGCTGGAGGAGAATGCGTCGGTGCCGAAGTCCTGGAAGTAGTCCTGGTCGGACACGTCGGTGGCATCGATCCGCAGTGACAGCCCGGGACGGATCGAGGCGCGGTGTTGCAGGCGCACCAGGTAGCGGTCTTCTTCGGCCACCTGGTCATCGGGCAGCGCCGAGAGGTCGATCTGGCCGCTCATCCTGGGACGGAGGTAGCGCCACTCGGTCGCGAGCATCAGGCCGCGCCGCGACAGCACGCGCGGCGTGATCGTCGCATCGTAGTTGGGCGCGATGTTCCAGTACCACGGGACGGCGACATCCAGGCCCGAGCGGGAGCTGTATCCGGCCGAAGGCGTCAGGACGCCAGACTGGCGACGATCGTCGATCGGGAAATTGATGTACGGGGTGTAGAAGATCGGCGTGTTCATGAAGCGCAGCCAGACATTGTAGCCGTGGCCGCGTCCGGTCTCCTGGTCCAGGCGAATGCGGTCCGCGTAAAGCCACCAGCTGTCATTCCCCTCCGGGCAGGTGGTGAAGCGGCCCCCGCGCAGGCGTACCTGTCCGGGCCCGTCCTGGGCGGCATCGTCCGCGCTGCCTCGTGCCCGGCGCGACCGCAGCCAGTAGTCGATGTCGTTGAACTCCCCCGTCTCGTCATCGATCTGGTAGCGGCCCGAGGCGGCCTCGACCAGGAAGTCGCCATCGAAGAGCCTGGTCTGATCCCCGGTCTCCACGGTCTGGGTGGGAATACGGTAATCGATGGCCCTCGCATCCAGCCGGCGGCCATCCGCGAACACGCGGACCTCGCCGCGGGCGCGGACCCGCTCTCCCGGGATCGCCTCGATCGCGTCGGCCTCGATCTCGACCACCTCCGGGGGCAGGGAGCGGAGTTCGGGCCAGAAGGAGGAGGGGGGAGCCCGGCAGGAAGACAGGTAGTCCGCATGTCCGGTGCCCGGGGTGAGGATCAGGGCCACGGCAACCGCAGCGGCCGACGGGACGAACCTCCGGGAGCGCGGTCGCTTCGCCGTCATGGTCTGCGGGCGCTGTGTCCAGAGCAATACATCAGTAGGTTCCTGTGGCGGGCGAGCTCGGGGCAAGGCATGACGGGTATCCCGCGCCCGGAACCCGCGACGTCCGCAGTCCCGGCCGGGCGCGCCGACGGACGCCCCGGATGTTGCGCGGGGTATCCCGGTTCCGCCCGCCCGCCGATTTATACCTGCTGGGAGCAGGCCCCGCAAGGTCGATTCCTCTCGCCGGGAAGGCCGCTATAATGGCGTGTCAAATCAGCTACGAGGACGCGGGCATGGATCTGAACAAAATCGTCGCAGGTCGGGATTTGCCGAACGATTTCAATGTCGTTATCGAGATCCCGGCACTGGGACAACCCGTCAAGTACGAGATCGACAAGGATAGCGGCGCGCTGATGGTCGATCGCTTCATGACGGTCGCCATGTTCTATCCCTGCAATTACGGGTTCGTTCCGCACACGCTGGCCGAGGATGGCGACCCCTTGGATGTGCTGCTTATCACCCCGGTCCCGCTGGTTCCCGGCGTGGTCGTGCGTTGCCGGCCGGTTGGCCTGTTGAAGATGGCGGATGAGGCGGGTCCGGACTCCAAGGTGCTGTCGGTGCCGGTCACCAAGCTGGACCCCCAGTACGAGCGCGTTCAGGGTCCGGAGGATGTGCAGCGGGAGCTGCTTGATCAGATCACCCATTTCTTCGGCCATTACAAGGAGATGGAACGGAACAAATGGGTCAAGGTTGAGGGGTGGTCGGATGCGGAGGCGGCCAAGGCCGAGATCATGGCCAGCTACAAACGCTACCAGAAGAGCAAGGTCTGAGGGCCTCCCGGTTGCCTTCGCGGGCCGCGTAGCGGCCCGGTCGATCCCCGCCCGTGCTGACGGAGCGAATGCATCCGCATCTCCCTAGCCCATGTTGATTGACCGTCAGGATTCCTACGACGAGGAAGGGCGGGATCAGCGGCGTTTCTCGGTCCGCGTCTTCGTCTCGCTGTTGATCCTGTCACTGCTGCTGATGGTGCTGGGGGTGCGTCTGTTCACCCTGCAGGTGGGTGCGCACGAGCACTTCACCACCCTGTCCGAAAACAACCGGCTGCGCATCGAGCCGATGCCGCCGACACGCGGCCTGATCTTCGATCGCAATGGCGTGCTGCTGGCGGAGAACCGGCCGGCCTATCAGCTGGAGGTCACCGTGGAACAGGCCGGTGACCTGGATGACCTGCTGGCAAGTCTGTCCGCACTGGTCGAGCTGTCGCCGCTGGAGATCGAACGCTTCCGGGAGTCAGTGGGGCAGCGACGGCCGTTCCAGCCGGTGCTGCTCAAGGCGAATCTGGACGACGAGGCGGTGGCGAGGATCGCGGTGGCGCGGCCCGAGCTGCCCGGTGTGGAGATCGAGGCGCGACCGGTTCGTCATTACCCCCTGGGAGAGGATTTCGTCCATGTGGTGGGCTACGTCGGCCGCATCAACCAGCAGGATCTGCTGCGCCTGGATGCCCGCAATTACGCCGGCACCTCACACACGGGCAAGACCGGCGTCGAGCGCTACTACGAGAGCGCCCTGCACGGCATCACCGGCCACAAGCAGGTGGAGGTCAATGCCCAGGGACGCGTGATCCGCGAACTCTCTGCTGTCCCGCCCGTGCCGGGGCAGGACCTGACCCTGAGCATTGATGTGGAACTGCAGCGCGCGGCCCGTGACGCCCTGACACCGCACGACGGGGCGGTGGTGGTGATCGAGCCGGCCACCGGCGAGGTGCTGGCGCTGGTCAGCAAACCCGGCTTCGATCCGAATCCCTTCGTGAACGGAATCTCTCACCAGGCCTTCGACGCACTGCAGTCGAACCCGCACAAGCCGCTGTTCAACCGCGCCCTCAGCGGACAGTACCCGCCGGGATCGACGCTGAAGCCGGTCGTCGGACTCGCCGGTCTGGAAGAGGGGGTGACCACGGCCGAACGCCGGATGTTCGCCACCGGGTACTTCCAGCTGCCCGGGCACGAGCGGCGCTACCGGGACTGGAAGCGCGGCGGCCACGGCTGGGTGGATCTGTCCCGTGCGATCGCCGTGTCCGCGGACGTGTATTTTTACGACCTCGGACACAAGCTCGGGATCGACCGCATGGCACCGATGCTCGGCGCCTTCGGCATCGGCAGCCGCATCGGCATCGACGCCACCGGCGAACGTCCGGGCATTCTGCCGAGCCGGGAGTGGAAGCGATCGGTGCAGAATCTGCCCTGGTTCCCGGGCGAGACCGTGATCACCGCGATCGGGCAGGGTTACCTGCTGGCGACGCCCCTGCAGCTGGCGGATATCGCCAGCACGCTCGCAAACCGGGGGCAGCGCGTGCAGCCACGGCTTCTGCAGGCGATCCGCGACGGCAGCAACGGAGAGACGGTGCCCCAGCCCGTCCGGCACCTGGCCCCGGTGATCGCCAGGGACGCCCACTGGGACGCGATCCACGAGGCCATGATCGAGGCCGTGCACGCGCGTCACGGAACGGCGTGGGGCAGCATCGGCAGCGACCCGCCCACGGGATATCGCATCGCCGGCAAGACCGGTACCGCGCAGGTCTTCAGCCTCGCCCCCGACCAGGAGTACGAGGAGGACGAACTGAATCGCCTGCTGTGGGATCACGCGCTGTTCCTTGCCTATGCGCCGGCGGATCACCCGGAGATCGCGGTTGCCGTGCTGGTCGAGCACGGGGGCAGCGGCGGTCGCGTCGCCGCGCCGATCGCACGCGAGGTGATCGACTTCTATCTGTCGTCCGGGGGTGTGGTTGCGGCCTCGGGAGAAGGATCATGATCAGCGTCACCGGGCGTGAACTGACCACCTCCCAGTGGCTGCTGCGCAGCCTGCGTCTGGACGGCACGCTGCTGGTGCTGATCACGGTGCTGCTGATGCTCGGCCTTGTCGTCCTGTTCAGTGCCTCCGGCGAGAGTGTGGAGGCGCTGCAGCGTCAGATCGGCCGGATCGCGCTGGGTACGCTCGCGCTGCTCGTGGTGGTCAGGATCCCGATCAGCACCCTGCGCGCCCTCTCGCCGTGGCTGTTCCTAACGGGACTGGGGCTGCTGTTTGCGGTGGTGCTGTTCGGCGACGTCGGCAAGGGAGCCCGGCGCTGGCTGGATCTCGGGATGATCCGGTTCCAGCCCTCGGAGATCATGAAGCTGGCAATGCCGCTGATGGTGGCGTGGTACCTGTCGCTGCGCAACGCCCCGCCGAGATTCCTGGACCTGCTGGTGGTCGGCGTGCTGATCGTGGTGCCGGTGCTGCTGATCATGCGTCAGCCGGATCTGGGTACCGCGTTGCTGGTCGGTGTGGCCGGCCTGCTGGTGATCTTCCTGGCCGGTCTGAACTGGCGCTGGTTCCTCGGTCTGGGGCTCGGGATCGCAGCGGTGATTCCGCTGCTATGGACGCATATGCACGATTACCAGCGGCAGCGGATACTGACCCTGCTGAACCCGGAATCGGATCCGCTCGGCGCCGGCTACCACATCATCCAGTCGAAGATTGCCATCGGATCCGGCGGTCTCTACGGAAAGGGGTGGCTGAACGGCACACAGTCGCAGCTGCAGTTCCTGCCCGAGCGCTCCACCGACTTCGTGTTCGCGGTCTACGCCGAGGAGTTCGGTTTCCTCGGCGTGGTGCTGCTGATGATCCTGTATTTCCTGATCGTGGGCCGCGGGCTATGGATTGCGGCGATGGCCCAGGAGCGCTTCTGCCGCCTGATTGCCGGCACCATCAGCCTGACCTTCGCGGTCTACGTGGTCGTCAACATGGGCATGGTGACGGGCCTGCTGCCGGTGGTTGGCATCCCGCTCCCGCTGATCAGCTACGGCGGCACCTCGCTCGTGACGCTCATGGTGGGCTTCGGTATTCTGATGGCCGTTCATTCCCGACAGCGACTGGTGAATCGATGACCGCAATCCCACCGGCCCGCGCGGGCCGTCTGCTGGCCCATGCCTGCACCTCGGCCCTGTTCGTATCGTTGCTCGGTGCCTGTTCGCTGCCCGGCGTTGCCGTCTCGCAGTCCGAGTTCCGGGCCGGGGATCCTCCTTACCTGGAACGTGCCGAGGTCACGGCCTTCATCGACGAACGAGTCGAGGCGGGGATGGAACGCACCGCGCTGGAACAGCTGTTCGCGGGGGTCGAGCCGCAACAGCGCATCCTCGACCTGATCTCGCGTCCTGCGGAGGCGCGACCCTGGAAGGACTATCGGCCCATCTTCGTGAACGATCTACGCATCAAGCGCGGCCGGGTCTTCATGGACGAGCAGGCCGAATGGCTGCAGCGGGCCGAGGAGACCTTTGGCGTCGATCGTTCGCTGATTGCGGCGATCATCGGCGTCGAGACCAATTACGGCCGCAATCTCGGCGGTTTCCGGGTCCTTGACGCGCTGGTGACCCTGGGCTTCGATTATCCGCCGCGACAGACCTTCTTCCGCAGCGAGCTCGGCCACTTCCTGGACCTGGCGCAGGAAGAGTCCCTGGACCTTCAGGAGACACGCGGCTCCTACGCGGGCGCGATGGGGCGGGGACAGTTCATCTCGTCGAGCTACCGGGCCTACGCGGTGGATTTCGACGGCGACGGCCGCCGCGACCTGATCAACTCCTGGCCGGATGCGATCGGCAGTGTCGCCAACTACTTCCGCGAACACCAATGGGAGGCCGGCAGGCCGGTGGTGGCCCGGGCCCGTGCCGAGGGGGATGCGCACGAGGCCCTGCTCGGCGGGGGGTACCAGGCCCGGTTCTCGCTGGAGGAACTCGCGGCCCACGGGGTTCGTCCGGTCGAGACGGTGCCGGCGGACGGGCGCTTCTCGCTGATCCGGCTGGAGGGACGTGACGGGTACGAGTTCCATCTCGGTTATCCGAATTTCTACGTGATCACCCGGTATAACCGGAGCCCCCTGTACGCGATGGCGGTGCACCAGTTGACGGAGGCGCTGCGGCCATGATCCGGGGGGGCGGCGCGCTGATAGCGCTCACGGCCGGCGGTCTTCTGGTGCTGATGGTTGCCGGCTGCGGGAGCAGCCTCGACCGGCGCGTGGCCGATGGCCACCCCGCGGCGGTGCCAGACGATCTTGCCGCGATACCCGATGCCGTGCCGCGTGCCGAGCCACGCAGCCGGTACGGAAATCCGCCGGAATACGAGGTCTTCGGGCGCCGCTACCGGACACTCGACTCCAGCGCGGGTTTCCAGGAGCGGGGCCTCGCGTCCTGGTACGGGACCAAGTTCCACGGCCGCCGGACCTCCAGTGGCGAACCCTACGACATGTTCGCGATGACGGCCGCGCACCGCCACTTGCCGCTACCGAGCTTCGTGGAGGTGACGAATCTGGACAACGATCGGCGCGTGATCGTGCGCGTGAACGATCGCGGTCCGTTCGTCGGCGGACGGATCATCGATCTCTCCTACGCAGCCGCGCATCGCATCGGAATGGTCGAGGAGGGCGTGGCGGCGGTGCGGATCCGTGCGCTGGAGCCTTCCGATCTGCCTCCGGAGCCGGTGCGCGTCGCCCAGCTCGAGACTCCTGCGCAGCCGAGCGGGAGCCAGCCGGGGAATGGCGAGACGATGTCGGCCAGCTACGTGCAGGTGGGCGCATTTGCCGATCGCGACGCCGCGGAACGGATCGAAGACGACCTGCGTGCACTGGGCTTCGCCGATGTACGCGTCACCACCATCGCCCGGCATCCGAGCGCACCGCTGCACCGCGTCCGGATCGGGCCGCTGGCGGACGCATCGGCGGTCCAGGAGGTCGCCCAGCGTCTGCACCACGCCGCGCTGCGGGATTACCGCGTCGTGGTCGATGAGGCACGGTGAGATCTGGGCGGCCCGGGTCCGCCGGTAGGAACAGCGTGATGCGCCGATCCCACCCGAACCGGGCAGCGACCGCGGGCTCAGGATAGAATGGCCCGCGCCGGGACCCATCAAGCTGCCCCGGCTTCGTGGCTCGCCAGTCCCGATCCCGGCAATCCGTTCACCTCTTCGATCTTCAGGTTGACTGTCCAATGATGAAATCCATTCTGCGCTTCGCCGGCCCGCTGCTGCTGGCGCTTGTCTCGTTGGCGGCGATGGCCCAGACGCTGCCCACGCCGGGCAGCGTGGGCATCACCGATACCGCGGCCCTGGCCGTGACCCCGCGCCCGCCGTCCGATATCACCGCCAAGAGCTACATCCTCCTGGACTTCGACTCGGGCCTGCCGGTCGCGGCACTGGATGCCGACCTCGAGCGCGAGCCGGCCAGTCTGACCAAGTTGATGACGGCCTACGTGGTCTTCGGCGAGATCAAGGCGGAAAAGATCGGTCTCGACGACCTGGTGACCGTCAGCGAACGCGCCTGGCGCACCGGCAAGGACGGTGCCTCGCGCATGTTCATCGAGGTGGGTGACCGGGTGCGGGTCGAGGACCTGCTGCGCGGGATGATCGTGCAATCGGGAAATGATGCCTCCACCGCCCTGGCGGAACTGGTGGCCGGCTCGGAAGGGGCCTTCGTGGACCTGATGAACGCCCAGGCCCGGGCCCTGGGCATGCACCGATCCTACTTCACGAATCCGCACGGCCTGCCCAGTGACGAGGCGCAGTACACGACGGCCGCGGACATGGCCCGCTTGGCCCGGGCACTGATCCGCGACTTCCCCGAGCTCTACGGCTACTACAGCGAACGATCGTTCCGCTACAACGACATCGAGCAGTCCAACCGGAATCTGCTGCTGTGGCGCGACGAGAGCTTCGATGGCCTGAAGACCGGCTGGACCTCGGCCGCGGGATACAACCTCGTGTCCTCCGCCGAACGCAACGATCGCCGCCTGATCGCGGTCGTGATGGGGATCGACGCGCCAAACCACCAGCGCGGCGGCATCATCCGCGCCAACGAGTCTCAGGCGCTGATCAACTGGGGCATGCGCTTCTTCGAGTCCCGCAAGCTCTTCGAGGAGGGCGTCGTGCTGAACGAGCCGCGGGTGTACAAGGGGGCCAGCACCTCGGTACAGGCCGGGCTGGCGGAGCCACTGTGGGTGGTGCTGCCACAGGGCCAGGCCGAGGGTCTCGAGGCCACCATGGAGCTCTGGGGTCCGCACCAGGCGCCCATTGACGCGGGTGAGACGCTGGGCGAGGTGATCGTGACACTGGGTGGCGAGATGCTGGACCGCAAGCCGCTGGTGGCCCTGGCACCGGTGGAATCGGGCGGCATGTTCCGCTGGCTCTGGGACAGCGCCGCGCTGGGCCTGCGTTCCGCCTGGCCCTTCTGAACCGGCGTGATCGTCTACCTCAATGGTGCCTTCCTGCCGCCCGCGAAGGCCTCGATCTCGCCGCTGGACCGCGGTTTCCTGTTCGCTGACGGGGTCTACGAGGTGATTCCGAGTTATCGGGGTGCGTTCTTCCTGCTCGATGAGCACCTCGAGCGTCTGCGCCGGTCGCTTGGCGGAATCCGCATGCCGGAACCCCAGCCTGACGAGGGCTGGACACCGATGCTCGAGGGGCTGCTGCAACGCAATCCCGGCGGCGACCGCTCGGTCTACCTGCAGGTCAGTCGTGGCGCGGCTCCGCGGGATCACGCCTTTCCCGCGGCTGCGGCACCGACCGTGTTCGCGATGGTCAGCCCGATCGTTGAGACTCGGCCGGATCCCGGTGAAGCGGGGATTGCCGCGATCACGCTGCCGGACCAGCGCTGGGGGCGCTGCGACATCAAGTCGGTCGCGTTGCTGGCCAATGTGCTCGCACGCCAGCAGGCCGTGGAAAGCGGCGCCGTGGAGGCCATCCTGTTGCGCGACGGGGTGGTCACCGAGGGTGCCGCGAGCAATGTCTTCGTGGTGCACGGCGACACGGTCAGCACGCCACCCCTGGGACACGCGATCCTGCCCGGGATCACCCGTCGATTCCTGCTGGACGCCCTGCGGGATACGGGCTGGGACTGCCGCGAGGCACCCGTGACGGAAGAGGCGCTGCGCTCGGCCGACGAGATCTGGATCACCAGTTCGACCCGGGAGCTGGTGCCGGTGACCTCGCTCGACGGCAGACCGGTTGGAGGCAGTCGGCCGTGTCCGGCCTGGCGGCGTGCACTCGAGATCTTTCGCTGCGCCCGCGACAGGTCGATGGGAATCGAAGATGCCGGAGCGATACGATGACGGATGATGGCGAGACCCTGCTCGACTTCCCCTGCCGCTTTCCGATCAAGGTGATGGGCGAGGCCCGCGAGGAGTTCTTCGAGGCGGTGGAGGCCTGCATCGCCCGGCACGTTCCGGAACCCGACACGGTGGATGTGAGGCATCGGGAGTCGTCGGCCGGCAACTACGTCGGAGTGACCGTCACCCTGACCGCGACCAGCCAGGAGCAGCTGGACGGTCTGTACCGGGCACTGGGGGCCTGTCCCGGCGTCCGGATGGTGCTCTAGCCCGCGTGCCCCCCCTGGCGCTGCGCTGTCACCGGCTCGGGCTGCAGCCGTACGTGCCGGTATGGCAGGCGATGCAGTTGCAGCTTCAGGAACGTGCGCAGGACACGCCCGACGAGCTCTGGCGGGTGCAGCATCCCCCGGTCTTTACCCTGGGCCGCAACGCGCGCCCCGCGCACCTGCGCGTTCCCGGGGCGATACCGGTGATCCGGGTCGATCGTGGCGGGCAGGTGACCTTTCACGGCCCCGGCCAGATCGTGCTATACACGCTGCTGGACCTGCGCCGCCATGGTCTCGGTGTGCGTGCGCTGGTGGACCTGTTGCAGCAGGCCGTGATCGACGGCCTCGCGGAGTTCGGTATCCGTGGGGAGGCCCGTTCCGAAGCGCCCGGTGTCTACGTGGACGGGGCGAAGATCGCCGCCCTCGGACTACGGGTGCGCAACGGATTCAGCATGCACGGGCTGTCGCTGAACGTGCGTCCGCGCCTCGCGGAGTTCGAGCGCATGGATCCCTGCGGCTACCCGGGACTGGTCAGCACCTCGATGTACCGCCTGGGTGTGCGGGCCGACCGGGAACGCGTCGCGGCGACGCTGGAGACGCGGGTGGCGGAGTTGCTGGGTTGCCCGACCGAAGCCCGGCATGTGCTTCCGGAACCGCTGGTCCGCGTGCTCGCCCGGGTGCGCTGACTGTCATGGCGCGTGGCCACCCCTGACCATAAAAATCTCCCTCCCCCGCTTGCGGGGACAAGGTCGCAAGGGCCGGGGACAGATTTGCAAATCTGTCCCCGGGGCGCCGGGAGCGACTCGAACCGCCGGAGTAACGGTTGGGGTGGGGGTGCGGCGCCGGCCCTGGTCCTCACCCCCGACCCCTCTCCCGCAAGCGGGAGAGGGGCGAATGCGCGATTTTCGATAACCTCCGTATTTATCCGTGTTCTTCCGTGGCTTGCTTTCACTCTTCGGGGCGGCTTCCTGGCGGGCGTGACCCTCAGTCCTGGCCAGCTGCCATGGGTGCGTTGCCGACGATCTCCTGGGCCTGCAGGTCCGCGTGGTAGGAAGAACGCACCATGGGTCCGCTGGCGACCTGCCGGAATCCCATCTCGCGTGCCCGTTCCGCGAGCTCGTCGAATTCCGCGGGTTCCAGGTAGCGCTCGACCGGCAGGTGGTGCCGGCTGGGCTGCAGATACTGCCCTAGAGTCAGCATCTCGCAGCCGTGGTCGCGGAGATCCTGCAGGACCTCGAGCAATTCCTCGCGTGTCTCGCCGATGCCGAGCATCAGTCCCGATTTCGTGGGGACTCCCGGATGCTCCGCGCGGAAGGCCCGCAGCAGTTCCAGCGAGGCCCGGTAATCGGAGCCCGGCCGGGCCTTCCGATAGAGCCTCGGGATGGTCTCCAGGTTGTGGTTGAAGACGTCGGGCGGCGCCTCCCGCAGGATGCCGAGGGCCGTGTCCACGCGGCCCCGGAAATCCGGTACCAGGATCTCGATGCGGATGTCCGGGTTCTGTTCGCGCACCGTGTGGATACAGGCCACAAAGTGCGCCGCGCCGCCGTCGCGCAGGTCGTCGCGGTCCACCGAGGTGATCACCACGTAGCGCAGGCCCATGGCACGGATGGTCTCGGCCAGATGCCTCGGCTCGTCGGGATCCAGGGGGTTTGGGCGGCCGTGCGCCACGTCGCAGAAGGGGCAGCGACGGGTGCAGATGTCGCCCATGATCATGAAGGTCGCGGTCCCGTGCGCGAAGCATTCACCGAGGTTCGGGCAACTCGCCTCCTCGCAGACCGTGTGCAGCCGCTGCTCGCGGAGGATGCGCTTGATCCGCTGGACACCCGGCGCGGCCTGGCTCTGCGCCCGGATCCAGCGCGGCTTGCGCAGCGGCCGCTCGGTGGGCGTGATCTTCACGGGGATGCGCGCCACCTTTTCCTCGGCGCGCATCTTTTCACCCTGCCGGACTCGTTTCGGGGTCTCCATGGCTTGCTCCGTCTGCGGTTCTGCCGATCTCGGCGGAAATATGGGCATCACTATGCCAGCCGTCGCCACTCCGTGCATGACTCCGGGCGCCGGGTCGGGTTACCGCCGCGCGCCACCAAACACTCCCCGCTCCCGCTTGCGGGAGTGGGGCCAGGCGTGAGGGCCGCCGCACCCCCACCCCAGCCGTTACCCCGGGCATCCTGCCCTTCGCCTGTCGGCCCGCTTCCGGCGGATTAGTCCCCGCAAGCGGGAGAGGGGGTGTTTATCGTCAGGGCTGGCCCCGCGTGCGGAAGCGGACGCTGCCGTCGGGAGCGACCAGGCCGTGGCGGCGCAGCCACGCGTCCGCGTCTTCGCTGTCGGATTGAAACCAGGCGCGGGTCGAGCCCAGGCGGAAGCTGTAGCCCCAGGCGTCCATGTCATCCATCAGCGCAGCCTGCCCGATCCCCGGCAGGTGATCCGCCAGCAGCACCTGCAGGCGGCAGACCGCGGATTCCTCCAGGTCGTCGCCGCCCGCGTCCGTATGCGCCGCGGCGCGGCGTGCCGGATCCATGCAGATCAGGTGGCAGGCCTCGTGCAGGGCCGAGTGCACCGGGGTGTCGGGCCGGACGTGCAGGGTGCTGCCGACGATCCCCGCCTCGGGTTCACCCCAGAAGCTGCCCGGAAGATGGCCATTCTCGCGATGCAACGCCAGATCGATCCCAAACCGCCCCAGCAGTTCCCGCAGCGCGGGCAGGGGCCGAGGGGTACACCGATGCCGGGCCGAGGGTTGCCGGATATCGGGGTCCCGCTCATCCTGCACGGTCGCATCTGCACCCTCCATCAGGACGCGCTGTACTCCTCCGGGGTCAGCGCACGGATGGACAGAGCGTGCACGGCCCCGCTGGCGATCTCGTCACGGACGGTGGCATAGACCGTCTGATGTTTCTTCACCGCGTTCATGTCGGCAAACATGGGGCTGACCACCAGGGCCTCGAACTT
The DNA here is from genome assembly GCA_018224485.1 of Thioalkalivibrio sp. GTDB lineage: Bacteria > Pseudomonadota > Gammaproteobacteria > Ectothiorhodospirales > Ectothiorhodospiraceae > Thioalkalivibrio. The sequence continues at coordinate 13,357 of JAGTVE010000313.1, forward strand.
GCCTTCGCCACCGGTGACCTCGACCGTTTCGGCTTCGGGCAGGCGGGAACGGATGATTTCGGCGACTTCGCTCGATTGCATTGGGCGTCTCCATGTACACAGTCTCGGGATGCGGCATGATAGCCAAATCGGCTACCGCCCACAGCCAGGCGCACGGCTGGTCGGGTACGGCGCGGAACTCGATGCTTCGCGCGTGACCCAAGCACGTAGCCATCCAATCAGAGGGAACAGGCCAATGATCTTCAGACAGTTGTTCGAACCCGAATCCTCGACCTACACCTATCTGCTCCACTGTCCCGATAGCGGCATCACCGCGCTGATCGATCCGGTGATCGAGACCGTGGAGCGCGATCTGGAGACCCTCCAGCAGCTGGGTCTGCACCTCGATTACGCGGTCGAGACACACATCCACGCCGATCACATCACCGGTGGACGCATGCTGCGTGAGCGTACCGGCTGCAAGCTTGCCGGGCCCGCGGCCGATGACCTTCCCTGCCGCGACATCGGGTTGCGCGAGGGCGAGCCGATGCGCATCGGCAATCTGGTGCTCAACCCGCTGTTCACGCCGGGGCACACGGATACCCACCACGCCTATCTACTGGATCATGGCGGCCTGCCGTTGCTGTTCTCCGGCGACGCGCTGCTGATCGAGGCCTGCGGGCGTACCGATTTCCAGTCGGGTGATGCCGCCACGCTGTATCACTCGATCCACGACAAGTTCTTCACGCTGCCCGACGAGACGCTGGTGTATCCGGCGCACGACTACGAGGAACGGCAGATCACCAGCATCGGCCAGGAGAAGCTCCGCAACCCCCGGCTGGGCAAGGGCAAGAGCCTCGAGGAGTTCGTGCAGATCATGGACGGCATGGATCTGCCCTATCCGAAAAAGATCGACTGGGCCCTGCCGGGCAACGTGGGCTGCGGCATCTGCCCCGACAACCTGCCACCGGAGAAGGAACGGCTCTGCGAACTGGACCGGCAGGGCTGATGGCCGCCTCCTTTGCGATCACGGGACAGTTGCGGGTCTCCGCGGCAAGCCATGATGCGGTTCGCAGGGCGGTATCCGCATCGCTTCGTCGCTGACGGAGCAGGGGGCGGGGTGCGCGCCGCGCCGCTGACCGCTGGCGGGGGCCGGATCCCCGGTGCGTCCCATCCGGGATGACCAACGGAGCCGGCCGTCGCCGCCTGCGGGTGCTGGCATCGATTCCGCTGTTCGCCACGATGTCCGCCGCGGCCGGCACCGAGTCCGGTCTCTCGCTGGAGCTGGACATCGGTTCGATGGTCCACGAGGTCTTCGACGCGCGTAACCTGCGCGCCCACGTCTCCTGGGTCGGGCCTGAACCCCGCTTCGAGGTCCGGGCCGACCGCCTGCGTCTCGCCGAACCGGTCGGGAAGATCGAGGGCCTCCGGCTCAGCTGCCCGCGCGTGGAGATCAGCGCGCAGCGAATGGCCTGTGCCGATGCCCGCCTGACCGCACGGGGAGACGGATGGCGCCTCGACGCGGCGGAGCTGGGCTTCGACTGGGACCGGGAGACGGGCTCGGTGCGCTTTTCGGCACCCTGGCCGGGCCTGTTCCGCGGTCACGGCCGCGTCAGTGGTTCCGCCGGGGCTGCCGGGCTGCGCGTGGACCTCGACGTGGCCGGGCTTGATCTGCCGATGCTGATGGATTCCGGCCTGGTGCCGCTGGAGGTGC
>JAGTVE010000314.1 GCA_018224485.1 Thioalkalivibrio sp.
CGCAGGTTGTCCGCGCCCGGGTCGTCGCCCGGAAGCGTCCCACGCTGAACCTTCATCTTGTGGGCGGTCTGCCAGGTGCGCAGGATAACCTCGCCGACACGGCCCATGGCCTGGGAATCGGAGGCGATCATCGAGAAGGCGCCCATGTCGTGCAGGATGTCCTCGGCGGCGATGGTCTCCCGCCGGATCCGGGATTCCGCGAAGGCCACGTCCTCGGGGATCGCGGGATCCAGGTGGTGGCACACCATTAGCATGTCCAGGTGCTCATCCACGGTATTGACGGTGTAGGGACGGGTGGGGTTCGTGGACGAGGGCAGCACGTTGGATCGGCCGCAGGCCTTGATGATGTCCGGCGCGTGACCGCCGCCCGCGCCCTCGGTGTGGTAGGTGTGGATGGTCCGGTCCTTCATCGCCGCTAGCGTGTCTTCGACGAATCCGGACTCGTTCAGCGTATCGGTGTGAATCGCGACCTGTACGTCGTACTCCTCGGCGACGCTCAGGCAGTTGTCGATCGCCGCCGGCGTGGTCCCCCAGTCCTCGTGCAGCTTCAGCCCCAGGGCACCGGCCTCCACCTGCTCGCGCAGGGCGTCGGGCAGGCTGGCGTTGCCCTTCGCCAGGAATCCGAGATTCATCGGAAAGGCATCGGCGGCCTCCAGCATGCGCTGGATGTGCCAGACGCCGGGCGTGCAGGTGGTCGCATTGGTGCCGGTCGCGGGCCCGGTGCCGCCCCCGAGCATCGTGGTGATGCCGCTCATCAGCGCTTCCTCGATCTGCTGCGGGCAGACGAAGTGGATGTGCGGATCAATGCCGCCGGCCGTGACGATCATGCCCTCCCCGGCGATGGCCTCGGTCCCCGGTCCGATCAGGATGTTCACCCCGGGCTGGGTGTCCGGATTGCCGGCCTTGCCAATCGCCTGGATACGCCCCGCCTTGATGCCGATGTCCGCCTTCACGACGCCCCAGTGGTCGATGATCAGCGCATTGGTGATCACGGTATCCACGACCTGTGCGCCCAGCCGCTGGCTCTGCCCCATGCCGTCGCGGATCACCTTGCCGCCGCCGAACTTCACCTCGTCGCCATAGATCGTGTGGTCCTGTTCGACCCGCACGAACAGCTCGGTATCGGCCAGCCGGACGCGGTCACCCACGGTCGGGCCGTACATGTCCGCATAGGCGGCCCTCGGGATCCTGATGCTCATCGTTCCTGCTCCTCGCCCAGCGCGCCCATCACCTTCCCCTGAAAGCCGTAGATGTGCCGCTCGCCCGCATAGGCCACCAGTTCCACGGTACGGGTCTGGCCCGGCTCGAAGCGGACCGCGGTGCCGGCGGGGATGTCCAGCCGAAAACCACGAGCCGCGCCGCGATCGAAGTCCAGCGCACCGTTGACCTCGTGGAAGTGGTAGTGCGAACCGACCTGTACCGGGCGGTCCCCGGTGTTCGTCACCGCCAGCGTGACGGTCGGACGCCCTGCGTTCAGTTCGATCTCGCCCTCTTCGAGCAGGTACTCACCGGGTGTCATGGCGTCCTTCTCCTCGTCTTTCTCCTCGCCCTCGAATCGCAGCTGCCGTGCATGGGGTTCGAGCCGGGTGACGCATCAGCGGGACGCCGCCCCCAACAGGCAGGCACACCGAGATCAGCGTATCGGCTCATGGACCGTGACCAGCTTCGTGCCGTCCGGGAACGTGGCCTCGACCTGAACCTCTGGGATCATCTCCGCGACGCCTTCCATCACGTCCTGCCGGGTCAGCACTTCACCCCCAAGCGCCATCAGCTCCGCGACCGTGCGGCCGTCACGCGCGCCCTCGAGGATCGCGGCAGAGATAAGCGCGACCGCCTCGGGGTAGTTGAGCTTCAGCCCCCGGTCGCGTCGGCGCTCGGCGACCAGCGCCGCGGTAAACAACAGCAGTTTGTCTTTCTCCCTGGGACTCAATTCCATGCCGGGACTCCGGTGTTCAGGTGGACCAGATGCGCGGCGCGGATGCGGGGCGGCCCATCAACAGGGGCCTTAGCAGGAACCATGCCCGGACCATGGCCTCCCAGACGGCCTCGCCGGAATATGCGAACCAGCGGCAGATCAGCAGGCCGCTCCCCGGCACGTCCGCGACCGCACCTTTCCCCAGCAGGGTGCAGCCCATCACCGGATCCGCGCCGTTGCCAGCCGCCTCGCGGCGCAACGCGGTGAGCATCTCGCCGGTGCCCGGCCAGGCGATCAGTGTCGCCAGATAACGCCTGCCCTGCAGGCCCCAGGGGGCCTGGAGCAGGGCCGCGCCCCCGTCCAGGCGCAGGCGCTCGACGAGAAGCCTGCGTTCTCCGACCATCACCTCCAGCGCGATATCGCAGGCCCCGTGTTCGAAGTGATCGCCACTGCCCGGCCGCCCCAGACCCAGCAGATCCCAGGCGAGCAGTCGCCCTCCGGGCGCGAGCTCGAAGCGGCTGCGCATCGCGGCCCGGGACCCTGCGTGGAGGATGTTAAGCGAGGGCAGCCATTCGAGTGCCGCGCCCCCGCCGACACGGAGGTGCTGGCATTGGCGCGCCGTCCCGCCGGCCGAGCGATAGAACTTGCCTGCCGCGGGGGTGGTGACCAGCGCGTGAGCGCCGGCCGCGCTGGCGACGTCGATCTCGAGCACGTCGCCTCCGACCACTCCCCCGGGCGGATGCAGCACATAGCTGTGGCAGGGGGCACCCTCGGGATGGAATGTGCGCTGCACCCGCAGGGGTCCGTGATGACGCCGGTGCCGCAGTACCGTCTGGCCTGGACCGGGCTCGAATCCCAGTTCCAGCCGCGCACGCCAGCCATCGCCGCGCGGCCCGGTGGACAGGTGTGCGTCGGCATGGGCCGGACTCTGGCCGGAGGGCGCCTGGATCATGCGTTGCGCGGAAGCAGAAAGCGCGCCAGGACATTCCGAACCGGTGCCGGCGCGGCCACACCCTCCTCGCTCGAGTTATGCACCTTCATGGTGCATGAAGCTGCACCGTTACGGTGCGGATGCATCACGCCAGCTGTGCACGCACCCGGCTGGCGATCTCCTCCACGGAGAGATGGGTGACCTCGAGCCGCGGAATGCGCTCGCGGTAGAGGAATTCGTCGATTGCGAGACACTCCTGACGGCACTGCGCGAGGCTCGCATAGCGGCTGCCGGGGCGCCGCGACTCCCGGATGTGCGCCAGGCGCTTCGGCGAGATCACCAGGCCCAGCAGGCGCCCGCGCAGGCCACGCAGGGCGCTGGGCAGCCGCGTCTCGCCGGTCAGGTCCTCGGGTATCAGCGGGTAGTTGGCGGCGAACATGCCATAGTTCATCGCCAGGTAGAGGCAGGTCGGCGTCTTGCCGGAGCGCGACACGCCCATCAGCACCACCTCCGCGTGACCGATATCGCCAGTCGCCAGTCCATCGTCGTGCGCAAGGGTGAAGTTCAGGGCCTCGATGCGACGGTCGTAACGGGCCACGTCACCGATGCCATGGGCCCGCCCCGACACGGATTCCGCCTTGGAACCGAAGACCTGTTCCAGCTGGTCGAGGTGGTCGGAGAAGATGTCCAGCACCGGGACAGGGCACTCCCTCAGCTGCGCGCGTAGGGTGGCGTCGGCGAAGGTGGCGACGACGAGTGCCGGATGCGGGCCGTTGCGGATCCGTTCGAACATGTCCTCCAGGTGCTCCCCGCTGCGCACGAACGGACGCAGATGCCAGCCCGGCTGCAGCCCGTCGAACTGGGTGAGCAGGGTGCGGGCGAGGGTCTCTGCGGTGATCCCGGTCCCGTCCGAGAGCAGATAGACCTGGGGCCGTGCCGTTTCAGCCACGCTCGAGCTTCTCCGCGAGCCGTTCCCAGGTGGGAATCAGGGAGTCCGGATTCAGCGACATGCTCTCGATGCCCTCGGCCACCAGCCACTCGGCGAGGTCCATGTGATCCGAGGGACCCTGACCGCAGATGCCGATGTAGCGGCCCTTCCGCCGGGCGGCACGAATCGCCATGGACAGCAGGGCCTTCACCGCGTCGTCGCGTTCGTCGAAGGCATCCGCGACCAAACCCGAGTCCCGGTCGAGGCCCAGCGTCAACTGGGTCAGGTCGTTCGAGCCGATCGAGAAGCCGTCGAAGAGATCGAGGAACTGGTCGGCAAGCAGGGCGTTGGACGGGATCTCGCACATCATCACCACCTTGAGCCCGTTCTCCCCCCGCTTCAGGCCCTCCTCCTCGAGCACCCTCAGCACGCCTCTGGCCTCGTCCAGGGTGCGCACGAACGGCACCATCACCCAGACGTTGTCGAGCCCCATGTCCTCGCGCACGCGCTTCAGGGCACGGCACTCCAGCGAGAAGGCGGGACGGAACGAATCCGCCAGGTAGCGCGAGGCGCCCCGGAAGCCGAGCATCGGATTTTCCTCGTCCGGCTCATAGGCCCGCCCCCCGAGCAGGTGCGCGTATTCGTTGCTCTTGAAGTCGGACAGCCGGACGATCACCGGTTCGGGTGCGAAGGCGGCCGCCAGCGTGCCGATACCCTCGCTCAGCCTGCGCACGAAGAATTCCACAGGGCTGTCGAACCCGGCGATCCGGGTGGCGATCTCGCTCTTCACCTCGTATGGCACATTCGGGTAGTCGAGCAGGGCCAGCGGGTGGATGCCGATGTGACTGTTGATGATGAACTCCAGGCGCGCCAGCCCGATGCCGGCATGCGGCAGCCGGGAGAAGGTGTAGGCACGCCCCGGATTGGCCACGTTCAGCATCAGCTTGACCGGCAACGGCGGCAGGTCACTGGGACCGGTCCGCTGCACCTCGAACGGGATCCTGCCCTCGTAGACATGGCCGTCGTCACCCTCGGCGCAGGACACGGTCGCGTCGACGCCATCGGTCAGCACCTCGGTGGCATTGCCGCAGCCGACCACCGCCGGAATGCCCATCTCGCGGGCGATGATGGCCGCATGACAGGTCCGGCCACCGCGGTCGGTTACGATGGCCGAGGCCCGCTTCATGATCGGTTCCCAGTCCGGGTCGGTCATGTCGGCGACCAGGATGTCGCCCTTCTCCACGGTGTGCATCGCGTTCGGGGAGTCCACCACACGGATCACGCCGGAACCGATGCGCCCGCCGATCGCGCGGCCGGTGGCCAGCGGCGTCCTGTCGTGGGCCGCCAGGCGATAGGTCTCGCTGACCCCCACCTCGGCCCGGCTTTCGACGGTCTCCGGCCGGGCCTGGACGATCATCAATTCGCCGGTCTCACCGTCCTCGGCCCACTCGATGTCCATCGGGCGCCCGTAGTGCTCCTCGATCGCCATCGCATAGCGGCCGAGCGTGTGAACCTGCTCGTCGCTCAGGCAGAAGCGGGACCGCAGCTCGTCCGGCGTATCCTCGATGCGCGTCCCGCCGCCCTCGGTCAGCACCATCCGGATCGCCTTGCTGCCGAGGGTGCGCCCGATGATCGCATGCTTGCCCGCGCGCAGGCCGGGCTTGTAGACCTGGTACTCGTCCGGATTCACGGCCCCCTGAACGACGGTCTCCCCGAGTCCCCATGCGCCGGTAATGAAGACCGCGTCCCGGAATCCGGTCTCGGTGTCGAGGGTGAAGATCACCCCGCTGCAGCCCACGTCGGAGCGCACCATGCGCTGCACGCCCGCTGACAGCGCGACCTCGTCGTGCGCGAAACCGTTGTGCTCGCGGTAGGCGATCGCCCGGTCGTTGTAGAGGCTGGCAAAGACCTTGCGCAGCGCGGACAACACCTCGTCGACGCCGCGCACGTTCAGGAAGGTCTCCTGCTGGCCGGCAAAGGAGGCCTCCGGGAGATCCTCCGCCGTGGCCGAGGAACGCACCGCCACCGGCGTGTCCGTACCGAGCGTCGCGTAGTGCTCGCGCACCATCATCTCGAGTTCGTCCGGCAGCGAGGCCTCCTCGATCCAGCCCCGCACCTCCCGGCCGGCGGTCTGCAGGGCCTGGATGTCGTCGATGTCCAGCCCGGCCAGACGTGCCTTGATGCGCTGGTCCAGACCGTTCTGGGCGAGATGGGCGCGAAAGGCATCCGCGGTGGTCGCGAAACCGCCGGGGACCTGAACTCCCGCCTCGGCGAGGTTGCCCAGGAGCTCGCCCAGCGATGCGTTCTTGCCGCCCACCTGGGCCACGTCGTTCATTGTCAGTGCGGCCAGATCGATTACCCAACTCATTGCCTTCTCCTCAGCGGACGGTTTCTGCGATTTCTCCCCCCGGGGACGGTCTTCCGTTCCCGTCGGTGAACGTAGCCTGATCCTCGGTCAGTTGCACGTAGGCCATGAACCTCGAGGTGATGCCGTTGAGGTACGCGACCGGCTCGCTGCCCCGCACGTAGCCGTGACGCGCCTGCGAATAATACGGATGCTGCGACAGCAAAAGCATCGCATTCTCGACATTCTCGAACCAACGGTCCTGGTCCCAGCCCTTCTGTCCGGCCAGCCGGCGCGCGTCCATCACGTGCCCGAGGCCCGCATTGTATGCGGCCAGCGTGAACCAGATCCGGTCCGCGACGGGAAGATCCTCGGGCAGCTGCTGCCGGACCCAATCAAGATAGAGGATACCTCCGCGGATGCTCTCGGCGGGATCGTCGAGGTCCTCCACTCCGACCTGTTGCGCAGTGCGGGGCATGAGCTGCATTAGGCCCGCCGCTCCCATTGGGGAGCGCGCCGCCGGATCGAAGCGGCTCTCCTGGTAAATCTGCGCGACGATCAACCGCCAGTCGAAACCGTGTACCGCAGCATGGCGCCGGACCAGATCATCCCAGGGGGAAAGCTGACCGGCCGAACGGATCCGCTCGTCGAGCTGGCGGCGGATCCGGCGTTCATCCTCGAAATAGCGGCGATAGAGGATATTGTAGAAGGCGCTTCGGTGTTCCTTGCGGACGAATTCGTTCAGCGCCGCGAGAAGTTCGCCATCCGTCGAACGTACGGCCCAGCCATGCGCCACCGGCGAGCCTGCCTCGAACTGCCGTCGTATGTCGTCGCGGCGCGCCATCTCCATCGACAGCAAGTGGCCTTCGGCCACCGCGTGGTCGAACTCGCCGGCGACCAGCCGGTTGACCAGGTCCTCGATGTTGCCTCCGACGCTCGGCAGCGCCACCAACTCGAAGCCGTGCTCGCCCGCGAGCACCTCCAGCTCGGCCCACAACGCGCCGCCGGCAAGCGCCGCGACGGTACTGCCCGCGACACCCTCCCACTCGGCGATCTCTGGTGCGTCTTCCCGGCTGATCAGATACGGCCGTGCATGGTGCCAGGGGTCGGTGAAGCGGATCGCGGCGTCTTCCGGCGCGACCGGCTCAAGAAACCCGCCGGCCACGTCGGCGCGACCCTCATCCAGCCACTCGGCCAGTCCGTCCGTGTCCGGCGGGACCACCACCTCGAGCCGCATGCCGTGCTCCTCGGCGAAGCGGCGCGCGAGTTCATACTCGAAGCCGGCCAGTTCCCCGCGCCAGAGATAATAGGAGGCCGCCGTATTGGGCAGCACGATACGCAGCCGGCGCCGCTCCTGCAGCTCAGGCAGATCACCCGCGTAGCGGGCCTCGCGCGGGCGGGTCAGCTTCTCGATGGTCAGAAACCGGTCCAGGGCCGCGAGCAGTTCCGGTGCGCCGGGCCGTACCGCCCACGCGATGGACTGCCGCTCCCCGAGGGCAAAGGCCATTCGAATGTCGTCCCGGTAGCCCAGGTACATAGCGGCAATATTGCTGTCGCGTACGGTCGCATCGAGCTGCCCGCTGGCGATCATGTCGAGGGTGGACTCGTCGTCGAAGTGATCGGGGGCCGGGAGCACGTGAATATCCGGGTATTCCTCCCGCAGCACGTTCAGCGTGTGCCAGAACGAACTCGCCCGGTCCACCATCACGGTCCGTCCCGCCAGATCCTCGAGCGACTGGATGTCATCGTCCCCCGCACCCACCAGCACCACTTCGTGCACGTGATCGACCGGCAGGGAGAAGTCCACCAGTTCCTGCCGTGCGGGCGTGACGGTGAGATTGGCGGCAACGATGTCGGCCCGCCCTTCCTCGAGCAGCGGGAGCATCGCGCCCAGGCGGAAGACCGGGACCAGTTCCATGCGCAGCCCCAGGGAACGCGCAAAGGCCTCGGCGAGATCGTGCTGCTGTGCCATCGGGGAGCCCTGCCGGGGGAGCGATGGCTCTCCCAGGGCGGTGCCGGGCACGATCACGCGCAGGCTCCCCCGCTCCCGCATCGCATCCAGATCTTCGGTCTGGAACGGACCGAGCCCCGCAGGGGCGGTGGCCTGCTCACCGCAACCCGGGGTTGCCACCAGCAGCAGGAGAATCGTCAGGAACCAGCGCATCGCAATGAACCAGACTGGAACGGACAATGACATAACCTTTCTTTATAGCCGATGGAAAGGCACTTCTCCTGCAAGGGACACGGAAGGAACCCCGGCCAGGCATGGACCGGCCCGCATGCCGGACCTGGCTGCCGCGAGGGCCTCGAGACTGCCGCGGCCGGTAAAAGCCGGCTGTGAGCCGGGTCGCGAACGCAGCGGTGCGCGGACATGCGACGCGCACTGGCGCTTCGCGGGGCGGCAGAAAAAAGGGGGGGCCGGAATCATGCGCCGGGCCGACCGCTGGGCCCGAGGTCGGGCTCCTCTGCGTGACGGCCGCATCCGCGTGCGCGCGACACTGAGGCGGTCGTGGCGATCGCTAGTGGGTCAGTGACGGACGCGGCAAGCAACCCGGCAAGGTGTCACCGGAGGCGCGGCAACCTTCGAGCGATCCACCGGAGCCGCCAGGATCTCTGGGGTGATACCCAGGGAAACGTTGATTTATCAGCGCTTCCTAGAAGAAGACCAGCACGCTGACCGAGGCCATGATCGGTACGCCCGCGACGAAGGCAAGCGTGACCACGCAGATGGAACAATCCTTGATGCGACCAGACCGAAAGAATTTCAACACGAACTCTCCACCCGGGCCAGTGAATTGGCTTTTGTTTTACCGGCGGAGTGTGACAGC
>JAGTVE010000315.1 GCA_018224485.1 Thioalkalivibrio sp.
GCGTCACGGGTGCCCTTCGCCACCGAGACCGGCCTGTTCCAGAGATCAGGGCTGGCCCGCGTGATCTGTGGCCCGGGTTCCATCGATTAGGCCCACCAGCCAGACGAATTCATCACGCTGGAGCAGGTACAGGCAGGGCTGGATTTCCAGCGCAGGCTGGTGACGGCGCTGTCCTGATGCCGACCTCGGCCTCCGGCCAGAGCCAGCAGAACGACGGTGCGAAAGCCGATGAGCGACAACCAAGCGGACGATCCTGACCACTTCAGCCGCCGGGTGCCCGATGGCGATGATCGCAGGCGCCTGGTCTGCGATAGCTGCGGGTTCATCCAATACGAGAATCCCCGCATCGTGGTCGGCACGGTCGCGGGCTGGGAGGATCGTATCCTGTTATGCCGGCGCGCGATTCCGCCCCGCACGGGGTTCTGGACGCTGCCCGCGGGGTATCTGGAGCTCGGCGAAAGTCCGGAGGCAGGAGCCGTGCGGGAGGCCTGGGAGGAGGCGCGCGCGGCACTGGAGATCGATCAGCTGCTGGCGGTCTACTCGATCACCCGGATCAGCCAGGTGCAGCTGATCTATCGCGCCCGCCTCACGAACGCCCGGGTGGAGCCCGGACCGGAATCGCTGGAGGTTGGCCTGTTCCGTTTCGAAGAGATCCCCTACGAGCACATCGCCTTCCCCTCGGTGCTCTGGGCACTGAAGGACTACCGCGAGACCCTGGACCAGCGCGGTTTCCCGCCGCGGGTGGAGCCTGGGAGCCAGCCCCCACCCGCGTTCCCGCCCGAGGAACCCGACGCGCAGTGAGCCCTGGATCATGGTAGCCCCTGTGGTGGGTATTTCTACCTAGGTGCTCACCGGTCTTACCGGGCCGCCCATGGTGCCCTAGCCTCCGAAAAACGCGGACCCATTCGTCATCGCAGCGAGCGAAGACCTTAGGGAAGCGCTGGATCAGGGGTTCACAGATGCGCCGGCAAGAGCGCACTGGTTCGTATTCCCGCGGGAATACGGAGGAGGCACCATGAGCCAACATGATGACGATTGCATCTTCGTGCGCGCAAACGTGCTGCTGGACACGGGTGACGGATCGCCGATCCGGGCGCAGACCCGCAGGCTGTGTCGCAGCGGCGTGTTCGTCGAGCATACCGGCCCGGCCTCGGGCCAGTCGGTGGAGATCATCTTTCCCGAGCCGTGCTCCCGGGCGGGCGAATGCCGGCTGTTTGGAATGGTCACCCGCTGCTGGCCCGACGGGGTGTGGATACGCTTCAGCCACGATCTGCGCTCGTCGGCGGAAATGCTGATGCGCAACGGACCGGTCCGGACCCCGCACATGCCGGCACGTCCCGCGCATCAGCACCCGCCCATGTGAGCGGCGCGCCGAACGCGGAAGACGCTCACAGCGTCAGCGGGAAATCCCGGACCAGTGCACCGGGCAGCAGTGCGCTGGCGGTAGAACGTTGCCCATAGGTGCCGGTGTCCACCAGCCTTTCACGTTCCCGGGTCAGGCCGAGCAGGTTCGGGCCCAGCAGCTGATACAGGCTGACGTCGAAGCGCATCGGGTCCACCGGCGCGACCGGGATGCCGTCGGCCAACTGCAGGCATGCATAGCGGGTCATGCCGGTCACCGCGCATTGGCTGCGGTCCGAGAGATTGCCGTACCAGAGATCGGCGATCAGCAGGCCGTCGCCCACTGCGCGGGCGGCGTCGGCGATGGCGAGCGTGCCGGGCGCGATCTCCAGGCTCCGGGGGCGCTCGGTCGCCGCGTTCACCGGCACGCCGTATTCGCGAGCGGAGCGGGAATCCGCGAGGCAGCCGGCGTGCCGGCCATCCGTGATCAGGGCTACCCGGTCGGGCAGCGCGAAACCCTCGGGGCCGAAGCGCGGCGCCTGGCCGCCGGCGGAGTGCTCGTCCAGGTGCACCTGCGGATGCAGTTCCACATCGCCGTTCACGAGATGGAGTAGGGGCGTCTGGCGTGTGCGCACCGCCCGCAGCCCGAAGCCCTGCCAGGCGATCACGGAGAGGATCTCCATCAGTGCCGCCGGAGCGAGAAAGACCCGGTAGCGGCCGGGTTCGACGCGCACCGGTTTCCTGGCCATGATCTCCAGCTGATCGCGCGTGTCCCTGATCCGTGAGGCCAGGGCGTCCGGGTCCCACTGGCGTCCCGCATAACGCCCCTTTACCGCCTTGTCCGTCCGATGGTAGAGACTCCAGTCGAGGCTGAAGCTCTCGGTCTCGAACCAGTGCCACTGACCCGCGGAGCCGGCAAAGCCGCGGCACAGTCGCCCGCTGGCACAGTGCCCCACCAGATCCAGGCCCTCGGCAGTCCCGGTCAGGACCTCCAGGAGTTCCGGCCTGCCGGGAAGCCGACCCGGGCGGAGGTCCTCGCCAGGTGTGCCGGGTCCGGCGCAGGCGTGGTGGGGATCCGTCGGCAGGTGTGGGAGCAGGGCGCGCAGTCCCTCGGTCGCCGAGCGCAGTTGCGCCGCGTCGGCATCCGGGTCGCCGGTCAGCGGCAACGCGGCCTGGGCATGGCGACCGTCGACCGTCAGATCCAGAGTGAGGCGGCGCTGCAGCACGTTGCCAGCCTGCCGGATCCGGTTGCCGTTGAGACGTGCGAAATCGGAGTCCTCGCCCTCGAAGTAGGCGCTGAAGGCCTCACCCGGCTGCATCAGCCCGTGCAGCAGATCGGCGGCGTGTTCAAGGCTCCTGCGCATCAGGAGCCGCTCCCGCCGAAGACGGCCACGTTACGGAAGAGGCAGGGGGGCGAGGCATGCCCGACGGCGATCATCTGGTTCGGTTCACCCTTCCCGCAGGTTCCCACGCCCATCACGCTGAGGCTGTCGCGATCACCAACGCCGGCAAGGCTGCGCCAGAAGGCAGAGGAGATGCCGCGGTATCCGGGATTGCGGACCAGTCCCCGCAGTTCGCCCTGATCGATACGCCAGCCCAGCTCGCAGCCGAACTGGAACTTGTTGCGGGAATCGTCGATGGACCAGGAACGGTTGGTGTCCATCAGCACCCCGTGCTCGATTCCCCCGATCAGATCGTCCAGGCTGCCATGGCCAGGTTCCAGGTTGAGGTTCGCCATGCGGTCGATCGGGGGGCGGTTCCAGGAGCTGGCCCGGGCGCAGGCGACTCCCGGCAGGCCGGACCGGGCCTGCGATGTCGCTCCGCCCAGGCCGCGCAGCAGGAGGCCGTCCCGGATCAGCCACTGCCGCTCCGCCGGAGTGCCCTCGTCGTCGTAGCCGAAGGAGGCGAGTTCGCCGGCCACCCCGGGGTCGAAGGTGACGTTCAGGAGTTCCGATCCGTAGCGGTAGGTGCCGAACATCTCCGGTGTCACGAAGCTCGTGCCGGCGTAATTGCGCTCGTCGCCGAGGATCCGGTCCAGTTCCAGCGGATGCCCGATGCTCTCGTGGATCTGCAAGGTCATCTGCCCGGGCATCAGAACGACGTCCATGGTGCCGGCAGGGCACTCAGGCGCGTCCAGCAGGGCCAGGGCATCGCCAGCCACGCGCTCCGGCTGGGCCTCGAGTTCCAGCGTGTCCAGCCGCTCGAGGCCGCCCTGTCCGCCGAGATCGGGACCGAAGCTGCGGACCTGGGTCTCTCCACCGCGGTTTGCCACCGCGCGCAGCATGGGCACCAGGATGTGCTGCGCCTGCCGGATTTCGGCGCCCTGCGCGTTGATCAGCAGGGTCTGCCGCCGCTGGAATCCCAGGCTCGCCGACCAGTCGACGATGTCATCGTGGATCTTCATGCGCCGGGCCAACTCCTGCAGCAGTTGCAGCTTGGCCGGCGTGTCCAGCTCCGTCCAGGGCCGCAGGGCCGGGGCTTGCCACTCATCGCGAATGCCGGGCGGTCCGAGTGACGGCGGCGGGAAGAGGCGCAGCGGCGCGGCCCGCAGCGCCCACTCGCGCGCGCGCTCCGTGGCCTCCGCGAGCCCCGACCGGGAGAGGTCGCTGGTCGCGGCATAGCCCACGCCACCGCCTTGCGACACCGTGATCATGGCGCCCGTATCCCGCGCGAGCTGGACCGGCTCGACCACGTCCCGACGTACGGACAACGTCTCCGACACTACATCGGCAAGGCGTAGCGACCAGTCATCCACGACCGGAACCCGTTCCCGAAAGCGCCGGGCAAGGCCATCGAGATCGATCGGTGTGCTGAAGATCATTGGCGGGTGTCTCCGTGACCCGCGGGCTCGGCACCGCTGCCGGTGTCGTCCGGCCCCCCGAGGACGCGGGTCGCCGGGACCAGTTGCGGCCGGTCTCCGCCTGCGAGCCGGTTCTGGCGCCGCGACTCCTGGCGGATCCTGAGCAGATAGCCGGCAACGGCTCCGCCGGAGGAGCTGATCAGCAGCACGCCGAGCGACAGGAACTGGGTCAGCAACAGCAGTGCACCGAGACCCGCGATTCCGGCGAAGGCGCCGTAGAGCTTGACGCTCGATCGGTTCCTGACCCGTTGGGTCTCCCGCTTCACCTGCTTGCGCGCGCGTTCGACCGCCCGCGCACGCTCCTCGGCACTCAGCCGTCGCTGCCGTTCGCGTTCCCGCGCAAGGTCGGCCTCGGCGCGTAGTACGGACTCGGCGCTGTGACCGCGGGCGAGGGAAGCGAGCCAAAGCGCGGCAAAGAGCGCCGACGCGACAGCCAGCGCACCGAAGGTCAGCGCCGCGTCGGCGGAGTTGCTGCGCCACCACGCGTACAGCAGCAGGGCGGTGACCGTCTGGATCAGCACCAGACCCAGGAACAGCTTTACCGACAGCGGTATCCGGAACCAGCCTCGCAATCCTCTCTCCCGTCTATGATCTTTGCTGCGTTCCCGGCCGTGTCGCCCCGGAGCGCGTCCTGGAGCGGCCGGGGAGCATGCGGTGAGGATCCGCCGGCAAGGAATGGCCGCTGTCCTCAGTCTAGCAGCCCGTCGGACCTCGTAGGAGCGGCTTCCAGCCGCGATCGGGCGCTGGACATCGCGTCTGGAAGCCGCTCCTAGGGGCGGAGGGCCGAGGGGCCCACCTTCCGCTAACTTGGCATAACACCTGGCAGAGGCCACCCGAGGCTGGCAGCCTGCTCGTTTTCCGGTGGTCCCGGGCCAGACGCCCGGGCGGGAGTGCGGGCTCGGGTTTGTGCGAGAATCTCCCGGAAACTCCCGGCGGCGGCCGATATGCGAGGATGGCATGGACGAGACGGAGTTCAGGGAAATCTACGGCGGCTACGAGCCCAAGCACTGCCACTTCACCCTGGCGCTTCGACTCGGCTGCGCCGGCTGCAGCCGCTCGCAGCGGCTGCTGATCGCCGAGCGCGAAACGATCGGCTGTCTCTCGCGCTCGGGCCATGCCCGTTGCGGGAGGGTCCTGCAGACGCTCGGGAACAAGGCCGTGTTCGCTCTCGGGGTCACGCGTGCGGGCCAGGAGCTGTCTCATCGCAAGCGGGCGAGGGTGGAGTGCGGCGGGCTGGAGGCCCTGGCCCGGCTTTCCGGAGCGCCGCTCCCGGACGACATCGATGGCAGCCTGCAGCGGCTGGAAGGGGCGCCGGGCGGGCTCGATGCGGTTCCCTACGACAAGGTCGTGAGATCGATCAGCCGTTACCCACGACGCGGGCGGCGCCGTGGCGAACGTTCGGGCTGATGTCCGGCAGCGTGGCTGCCGCGTTATGCTTGCGGTCCAATCCACCTTCTGAGGTTGTTCCATCGATGTCCGAGTCTTCATTTTCGAAACGTGTCCTGGCCCTTCTCTGCGCACTTGCCCTGTTCGGGGCGGCCACGGGTCCGATCCACGCCTCCATGCTGGGGACCGGCTCTCTGATCGAAGCCGAACGGTCCGCGGTGGATCGCGAACGGTTGCTGGCGCAGCTGGAACGCGAGGAGGTCCGTGAGCAGCTCCAGGCCCTGGGGGTGCACCCGAAGGCAGCAGCCGAACGCATCGTGCGGATGACGGACGCCGAGATCCGGATGTTCAGCGAGCGGCTGGAGGAGTTGCCGGCCGGAGCCGGCTTGCTGGAGGTGGCCTTGTTCATTGTGCTCCTGCTGGTGATCACCGATGCGCTGGGCATCACCGACATCTTCCCGTTTGTGCACTCGCAATGAGGCGGTAAGCGCCGGCAGCGCTGGCGATCGGTCGCGCTGACGGATGCCCGGAGTAATGGCTGGGGAGGGGGCGGTGGGCCCGGCCCTCACCCCCGGCCCCTCTCCCGCAAGCGGGAGAGGGGAGAATGCTGCCCCGCTTGCGGGGGGGGGTTGGGGGAGGGGGTCGCCCGCCTTAGGCCGGACCGTTGCCGAGCCGCCCGGTCTCCAGTAGCTCCAGCGCGGCATCCGCCGCGCGCTCGTCGGCCCCGCCAGGGCCGAGCCGTTCCCGCACCTGGCCGAGCGCGTCGCGCATTGCGGCCAGCCTCGCCGGATCCTCCAGCAGCCCCAGGGCCTCGTCACAGAGCGCGGCGGGATTGGCGGAGCGCTGCAGCCGCTCGGGAACCAGGCGCGCTCCCCCGACGATATTCGCGAGCGCGATGTGGGGAACGCGGACCAGTCGCGAGAAGAGGGCGTAGCTGAGGGGTGCCATGCGATAGATCACGATCATCGGTGTCTGCAGCAGCGCGGCCTCCAGGGTGGCGGTGCCGGAACTGATCAGCAGCAGGTCGCTCGCGGCCATCACCTCGCGGGCACGGTCGGGACCCGTAAGCAGCGTCACGGGCAGCCCGTCACTCGGTGCCAGGACCTCCAGGTCGTCACGGTGAATCCCGGAAGCCAGCGGCACCACGAACTGCAGGTCTCCATGCCGGCGCTGCAGGCAGCGTGCGGTGGCGACCATCACAGGCCAGTGGCGCCGGATCTCACCGCGCCGCGACCCCGGCAGCAACCCGAGCAGGCATGTTCCGTGCGGGACGTCCAGCTCTTGGCGAAGATCCTTGATCGGGACGTCGATCTGGTCCACCAGGGGATTGCCGACGTAACGGACGGGAATCCCGTGCTCCTGGTAGATCCGGGTCTCGAACGGGAAGAGCACGGCCATCGCGTCCACGCTGCGCCGGATCCGGTGGATCCGTTTCTGACGCCAGGCCCAGATCTGCGGGCTCACGTAGAACAACACGGGAATCCCGAGCTGGCGTGCATGTGCGCCCAGGCGCAGGTTGAATTCCACGTAGTCGACGAGCACCAGCAGGTCTGGCCGTGTCTCCTCGAGGTGGCGCTGCATGCGGCGCAAAAACCCGCGCAGACGGTTGTACTGCGTGATCACGTCCCACAGGCCCATCACCGCGACCTCGGAGACGTCGATCAGCGTCTCCGCCCCGGCAGCCCGCATCCGCTCGCCGCCCATGCCCGTGAAACGCAGATCGGGCCGGCGGGCCCCAAGGGACCGCACCATGCCCGCGGCCAGGTTGTCGCCGGAGCTTTCGCCGGCGCAGACGACGACATGCGTCTTCGGCATCAGGGCCTCGGGACCGTGCTCTTACCCCCGGGGTGTACGGGGCGTTCCCTGGCCATCCTGCGCCGTTCAGGCAAGGGCGCTGCGGATGCGTTCGGCAATGAAGTCGACCTGGGCATCCTCCAGCTCCGGAAAGACCGGCAGGGAGAGGCAGCGCGCTGCGACCGACTCGGCCACGGGCAGGCTCGGCGGTGCAGCGTCACGGCCGTCGAATGCGGCCTGACGGTGGAGCGGGATCGGGTAGTAGATTGCGTGGCCGATTTCGGCCTCCTGCAGCGCCGCCATCACCGCCTCGCGGCGCTCGGTGAGCACCGTGTACTGATGGTAGACGTGGAGTCCGATGCCATCCTCGAACGGGATCTCCACGTCCACATCCGCGAGCGCCTCGGCGTAGCGGGCCGCGACGCGCCGGCGCGCCTGGTTGAATGCGTCGATGCGCTTCAGCTTCACGCGCAGGATCGCCGCCTGGATCTCGTCGAGCCGGGAGTTGTAGCCGATCTCGTCGTGGTGGTAGCGGACCCTGGAGCCGTGATTGCGCAGCTTCAGCAGACGCTCCGCGGCCGGCGTGCAGTTGGTGGTGACCAGGCCTCCGTCACCATAGCCGCCGAGGTTCTTGCTGGGGAAGAAACTGAAACAGCCGAAGGCGGCGGCGCTGCCGGTCTGGACCCCGTCGATGTGTGCGCCGAAGGACTGCGCGCAGTCCTCGATCAGCAGCAGCAGGTGATCCTCCGCGAGCCGGGTCAGCGCCGGCATGTCCGCCGGCTGCCCGAACAGGTGCACGGGAATGATCGCGCGCGTGCGCGGGGTGATGGCCCGGGCCACCGCCTCGGGGTCGATGTTGAACGTGCGCGGATCGATGTCGACGAAGACCGGTTCAGCTCCCACGTACCGGATCGCTTCCGCGGTCGCGATGAAGGTGAACGGGGTGGTGATCACCTCGTCCCCGGGCCCCAGATCGGCCGCACGCAGCGCCAGGTGCAGCGCGTCGGTGCCCGAGGCGCAGCTGATCGCGTGGGTCACCCCGAGGTATTCCGCGAGCTCGGACTCCAGTGCGTGGACGTTGGGGCCCAGGATGAACCGCGTGCTCTCGAGGACCTCGGCGATGGCCGCATCGATCTCGCCGCGCAGGTCCTGATACTGCCGCTTCAGGTCGACCATTGGAATCATGCCTTGGCTCCCCCCGGCTGCGGGACTTCAGTCCTGGTCACCACGTTCAGGTTGGAGTGCACCAGGTCCGTGATCCTGGCCGCGGTCTCCAGGGCGCGCTGGCCGGCCCGACCGTCGACGATCACCGGCTGTTCGCCTCTCGCCGCCGCGACGAAGGCCTGGATCTCGGCGAGAAGGGCATCGGCATCACCGAAGATCAGTTCCTCGCTCTGAATCTCGGGGACGCCGGTATCCGGGTCGTCATCCCCCATATGATGCAGTGCCAGGGTCCGGTTCTGAAAGTCGATGGAGGCATAGCCGTGCGGCTGGAAGATGCGCATGCGCCGCTCTGACCGGGTGCTGACCCGGCTTGAGGTGACGTTGGCGACGCAGCCGTTGGCAAACTCGAGGCGCGCATTCGCGATGTCGATGTCACCGGTCAGTATCTGCGCACCCGAGGCGCGGATATCGGACAGTGGCGCATTCACCAGCGTGAGGATGATGTCGATGTCGTGGATCATCAGGTCCAGCACCACCGAGACGTCCGTGGCCCTCGGCTTGAACGGGGCCAGTCGGTGCGACTCGATGAAGCGCGGCTCGAGCGGTTCCTCCAGCAGCCGCCGAAGGGCCGTGTTGAAGCGTTCGAGGTGTCCGACCTGCAGGACCACGCCCCGATCCTCGGCGAGCTGGTTCAGCGCCTCCGCCTCCTCGATGGTGGTGGTGATCGGTTTTTCCACCAGCACGTGGCAACCGACGTCGAGGAAGTCCCGGGCAATCGCGTAGTGCAGCGTGGTCGGTGCGGCGATGCTCACTGCATCGACCCTTCCGAGCAGCGCCCGATGGTCGAGCACCGGCTCGCAGTCATGCCTCGTGGCAACCTCGCGGGCGGTGGCCGCGTTGCTGTCGACCACCGCGACCAGCTCGGTGTCCGGGAGTTGCGCGTACTTGGCGGCGTGCCATTTTCCAAGGTGGCCGACGCCGACAACGGCACAGCGGAGTGGAGGAGTAGACATGACGAACCCCGACGGGTTTTGATCGGATGCTGTGGTAGTGTACCGCGCCGGACCGGTCGGCTGTGCACGGCGTGCCGCACCCCCACCCCAACACTCCCCCGCAGGCGGGGCCGAAGGGTGGAGGGCAGGATGCCCGGAGTAACGGGGTCGGGGGTGAGGGCCGACGCCGCACCCCCACCCCAATCCTCCCCCGCCTGCGGGGGAGGGCGATTTTCATCGTCTGCGTGGCGGGGTGCGATGACAGTGAGGCCAAACAATCCGTCCGGTTCCGGACGCGGGGGAAGAGGTCGGATGCGGTGTCAGGGTGCGGGCGGGTCCCGGACGGTGCGGGGATTCGCGGGGGTGGATGAAGTGGGCCGGGGGCCACTGGCGGGGCCTGTCGTGGCTGCGGCGGTGATCCTTCCCGAGCCCTGCGCGGTCGTCGGGCTTGCCGACTCGAAGCAGCTCGAC